>LKND01000076.1 GCA_001564275.1 Natrialbaceae archaeon Tc-Br11_E2g14
CAAGCCAGATTGAACACCGGATGTTCCTGTTCGGGTACGCGGTGCTGCTGTACAACATGTGGACAGTGGCGAACGCGATTGGTGCCGACCGGGATGACGATCACGACCTCGGAAAGCACGGGAAATACTGGAAGGCGGTCGTGTTCCTGAGTAACATGATTGACGACCCGGCGTCACTCGAAATTGGGGAAGTTCCCGAGGGGGAGTTATCAGAATTCAGTGAGATGATTCGGAAGGATTTTTATCTGAAGTTCAGCCTCTGAAAGAGGTTCCGCCTTCGACCCTCTCGAATTGAATAACATCACCCACATTGCCAACAACTGTTATGAGTCGCTCCCGATTCGGTATCAGTTCAAACCGCCGGTGACGAACGCCTCGAGGACCTTGCGCTCGGCCTGCCGTCGATGCTCGTCGGCCGTTCGTCGGTCGATCCCGATGCGGTCGGCGACGGATTCCATACTCGTCGCCCGCGGAATCTCGTAGTACCCGAGTCCAACCGCCGTCGCCAGGACGTCACGCTGTCGAGGCGAGAGTGTAGGGTCGGCGTCGAACCCGCCACCGGAGAGCGATCGGTCGAACGACCGAACAGAGAGATCGCGTTTCGCTGCCACGGTGACGGAGAACAGGTCCTGTAAGGTGTGATAACAGCGTGTCAACTGGGTCGCCTCGAGCGCGAGAATTCGGATGATTCGATCGCCATCGCAGTAGCGGATCGGTGGCAAGAGCAGGCAGCCGTGGGCGTCGAGCACCTCGTCGACGGCGGTCGTCTCGTGTGTCTTGACGCACGTCTCGGTGACGACGACTGCTGGCCCGTCCACAACGGCGTCCGCGATTCCCGCGAACTCGTCGATGGCATCGACCATTGGCTCGAGGGAGTCGGTGCTCTCGGGGTCGACGAACAGGAGATCCCGGTGGTCATTACACCACAGGGATATCGATCCGCCGAGTCGGCCCGTGATCTCGTCGTAGGAGGGTCCCGCGTCGTCGGCCAGCCTGAACGTGGCCTCGTGCATACCGCCGTTTGCAACCTCTAATATAAAATACCCAGCGTGTGGCTACTCGAAACCCTTCAGGATCGAGGTCGTTGTTGCGCTATGTCACCACCAGCGCCCGACAGGGACGGAACGGATCCACAGGAGGACGACCACTGGACTGGCGTCGGCGAACCCAGCAGTCGCTGGCTCGAGTTACAGGGTGCGCCAACGGGGACGGGCCTGGCCTGCCGTGGCTGGCGACAGGAGGCCGCCTACCGCATGCTGAACAACAACCTCGACCCGGCGGTTGCTGAGGACCCGGAACGGCTGATCGTCTATGGGGGAACCGGGCGCGCCGCCAGATCCTGGGATGCCTACGACGCCATCTGTGGAGCACTCGAGACGCTCGCGGACGACGAGACGCTGCTGGTACAGAGCGGCAAGCCGGTGGGTCGGTTCAGGACCCACGACCGCGCGCCGCGAGTCCTCATCGCCAACTCGAACCTCGTCGGTCGGTGGGACGACTGGAAACACTTCCACGAACTCGAGGCCCAGGGGAAGATCATGTACGGCCAGATGACCGCCGGCTCCTGGGCCTACATCGGAACCCAGGGGATCATCCAGGGTACCTACGAGACGCTGGCTGAACTGGCTCGTCAGCACTTTGCTGACAGCGACGGCCTGTCGGGGCGAATCGTCGTCACGGGTGGCCTCGGCGGAATGGGCGGCGCACAACCGCTGGCCGTCACGATGAACGGCGGCGTCTGCATCGCCGCCGAGGTGGACGAACGGCGCATCGAGCGCCGTCTCGAGACCGACTACTGTGCGGAGCGCGCGCCGGACCTCGAGACGGCAATCGAGCGCGCCGAGGCTGCCGCGGCGGCCGGTGAGGCCCACAGCGTCGCGGTTCACATGAACGCCGCCGACATGCTCGAGGCCATGCTCGAGGCGGGATTCGTCCCGGACGTGGTCACCGATCAGACGAGCGCTCACGACGAACTCGAGGGGTACTACCCGTCGGGATACACGGTCTCGGAGGCCGACGAACTCCGCGAACGCGATCCAGACCGCTACGTCAGCGAGAGCCTCGACACCATGGAGCGCCATGTCGATGCCATACTCGAGCTTCAAGACCGTGGTGCAGTGGCGTTCGAGTACGGAAACAACATTCGAGGGCAGGTCGCCGACCATCGGGGTGATCGTACGGAGACTGGGTCCGGAGACGGTGAGGCGGGACCGACGTGGCCGCTGTCCGACACAGGGGCGGACGAGCGCGAGGCGTTCGACTTCCCGGGGTTCGTTCCAGCGTTCATTCGACCGCTGTTCTGCCGCGGGAAGGGCCCGTTCCGCTGGGTAGCGCTCTCGGGGGATCCGGCTGACATTCACCGGACGGACGAGGCCGTTCGCGACCTGTTTCCCGAGAGGGATCACCTCGAGCGGTGGATCGACCTCGCCCAGGAACGGGTCTCGTTTCAGGGACTCCCCGCGAGGGTGTGCTGGCTCGGGTTCGCTCGCGACGGGGATAGCCTGACTGAGCGGGCCCGGTTCGCCCTCCGGATCAACGAGCTCGTTGCCGGGGGTGAGATCGCCGCACCGATCGTCGTCACCCGCGATCACCTCGACGCTGGTTCCGTGGCGAGTCCGAACCGGGAAACCGAAGCGATGGCGGACGGCACCGACGCGGTCGCTGACTGGCCGATCCTCAACGCCCTACTCAACACCGCGGCGGGTGCTGACATCGTTAGCGTCCACGACGGGGGCGGAGTCGGGATCGGGAACTCGCTGCACGCGAACAACCACGTGGTCCTCGACGGCACCGACCGCGCCGCCGAGACCGCTCGGCGGGTGTTCACCACAGACCCAGGCATGGGCGTCGTTCGTCACGCCGACGCCGGCTACGCGGACGCACTCGAGGAGGCCCGCGATTCGGACCTTCGAATTCCGATGCGTGCGACTGACGATGCCGAGACGGGGGGTCGATGATGTTCGCGGAGCCACCCTCGTGGGACTCCCAATCGAGCGACCCGAACGACGACACGTTCGCCGACGTCGTCGAGGTGACCAGCCTCGAGGCGGCGGCCGAGTACGACGTGGTCCTCGTCGGCGAACCCTACGACGAGGCAGTGATCGGTCGCCAGGGTGCGGCCGCGGGTCCCGCTGCCATCCGGGCGTCACTCGCCGGCCTCAAGACACACCACCTCGAGGCCGGTCCCGTGGCGGTCGCGGACGACGCACCTGGCGGGACCGAGCGCTGTCGCGTCGGCGACCTCGGCACGGTTTCGACACTCGAGTCGCCCCCATCGGGCGTGGCCGGCACCCAGCGAGGGCTCGAGGCGGCCACCAAGGCGGTCTACGAGTCGGGGGCGCGGCCAGTCTTTCTCGGGGGCGACAACTCGCTCTCGGTACCCAACGTGGCCCCCCTGCTCGGGGGATCGGCATCCGTCGGCGTCGTCAGCCTCGATGCCCACCTCGACTGTCGGAAGCTACACGACGGTCCCACCAGCGGCACGCCGTATCGACAATTGCACGCCCGCGGCCTGGACACGATCGCCGTCGTCGGCGCGCGTAACTTCGAAACCTCGACGCGATACGTCGAGTACCTCGAGGACCAGGGTGGCACCATCGTCCCCGCAGACGCGGTTCGCCAGGATCGGGCGGCCGCACTCGCGTCGGTTCGCGACGCCATGGCCGACGTCGAGAGAGTCTACCTGAGCCTCGACGTGGACGTGCTCGAGGCGGCCGCCGCTCCGGGGGTGAGCGCGCCGACGCCCGGTGGCCTCACCACGGGCGACGCGTTCGCGCTGCTCGAGGCGTTGGCGCGTGACGAGCGGGTGGTCGGCTTCGAGGTCGTCGAGTGTGCGCCACCGCTCGACCGTGACGGGCGGACGGTCGATGCGGCAGCGCGGGCCGTCGCCCACGTCCTCGCGGGGTGGTCGCCATGACCGACACCGGGAACGGTGCAGTGGGCGATGGCTCGACTGGCCAAACCTGTGTCGTGTACGGCGCGAGCGAACTGGTCGTCGGTCCTGCCGGTTGGGAACCAGCGGACCAGAACGGGGGCCACACAGGCGTCTCACACGGCGACCTGGAGGTGATCGAGGACGGCGCGCTCGTGGCCGTCGACGGCCGAGTCGAGGTCGTCGGGGAGACGGCGACCATCACCCGCGGGTACCCGCCCGAAAACGCCGACGTGGCCCTCGATGCGACGGGAAAGGCCGTGGTACCGGGGTTCGTCGACCCCCACACCCACGCCGTCTTCGCCGGCGACCGCTCCGACGAGTTCGAGGCCAAACTCGAGGGCGCGAGCTACCAGGAGCTGCTCGCCGAGGGTGGGGGCATCCTGCGAACCGTTCGGGCGACGCGGGAGCCCTCCCTCGAGACGCTGGTCGAGGCCCTCTGTGCCCACCTGGACGTGATGTTGGCCCACGGGACGACCACGGTTGAGGTCAAGTCCGGCTACGGTCTCGACGTCGAGACCGAGTGCCGGATGCTCGAGGCCATCGACGTTGCGGACGAGCGCCATCCGGTCGACCTCGTGGCGACGTTTTTGGGTGCACACGCGGTTCCCGAGGGGGCCACGGCCGACGCGTACGTCGACCGTGTTGTCGAGCACCAACTGCCGGCAGTTGCCGACCAGGGGATCGCAACGTACTGTGACGTCTTCTGTGAGGCGGACGTGTTTTCGGTCGGACAGTCCAGGCGGGTCCTCGAGGCCGGCCTCGAGTACGGCCTGACGCCGAAGGTCCACGCCGAGGAGCTCTCCCATCTCGGTGGCGCGAAACTCGCCGCGGAGGTGGGTGCAGCCAGTGCCGACCACCTGCTCTATGCCACCGACGAAGACGTCCAAGCCATGATCGAAGCCGATGTGGTACCCGTGTTACTGCCCGGAACTGCCTTCGGCCTTGGCGAGGCGTACGCCGACGCCCGCGGCATGTTCGAGGCTGGTGCGCCAGTCGCTCTCGCCACCGATTTCAACCCGAACTGCCACAGTCGGGACATGGGATTCGTCCAGACGCTCGCCTGTCTCGAGATGGGGCTGACGCCAGCTGAGGCGCTGCTCGGATCGACGGTCAACGCCGCCGCTGCGATCGGACGGACCGACGGGACCGGGACCCTGAGCCCAGGTGGCCCCGCCGACCTGCTCGTGCTTGAGGGGCCGCGATACGCGCAGGTGGCCTATCGCTTCGACACGACAGCGGTCGAGCAGGTGCTGGTGAACGGCACACCAGTGTCCACCAGTGTGATCGCGAACGACGGGGGTGAGACGTCGTGACCGTCTCGAGGGCAGGGGATGGTGGAGCTGGCGGGTACGCAATGGCAGATAGTGGTGGAGTCGGCGGGTACGCGATCCCCGGTTCTGGTAGAGACAGCCCAACCGTGGGGGTAAACGACGCCGCCGACGTCGGTGTTCGGCCCAGCGGACCGATGGCCGCGGGTTCAGAACTGCCAGGCCGCCACCGCTCAGAACGTGATGATCTCGTATCCGTCGGAGACGAGCTGGTGGATGCTCGGATGCCCCTCGAACTCACTCGCCGATTCGACCGAACTCTCCTCGAGGGCTTCGCTGACGCCATAGGCGCCAGCACAGTAGTCACAGGCTCGAGCGTGATGCTCGACGGCGGCGAAGAGTGCGTGATAGTCGTGGTCCTGGTCGCCGAGTGCTGGAACCCACTGGGTGCCGGCGCCATCGAATATCAGTTCGACCGGGTCGTCGTGTTCGTCGAATTCCTTGACGGTCTGGAGTGCGTTGACGACGCGTCCGAGGTCCGATGGCGACCCGGTTCCGGCCAGGACGACGATTGCAACTGGTGGCATGCACTCGGAGCTATTGGTCCACGGGCGAGAATCCTTTTCCGTGAGTGCATCGGTGACGAACGACCGATCCCGTGGGCGAAGCCTGCAGGGACAGGCGGTGAGACGCATGCGTGAGAAACCGGATGACGACTCGAGCCACGGCACGGAGCCGGTAATCCTCGACGGCCGAACGGTGACTCCCGAAGCTGTCGTCGCCGTCGCCCGAGAGGGCCGACCAGTGACGGTGCCCGAGGCGGCGAGGGAACGCGTCCGAACGGCTCGAGCGCGGGTCGAGGACGTCGTCGACAGCGGCGAACCCGTGTACGGGCTCAATACGGGCTTCGGCGAACTCGTCGACGAACGGATCCCCGCCGATCGCATCGAGGACTTACAGACCAACCTCCTCCGGAGCCACGCCGCCGGCGGCGGGCGCGAGTGTACCCGTGAGGAGGTTCGAGCGATGCTGGCCTGTCGGATCAACGCCCTCGTCACGGGTCACTCGGGCGTTCGCGAGGTGGTGATCGATCACCTTCTCACGCTGCTGAACGAGGGCGTGCAGCCGGTCGTCCGCTCCCGTGGCAGCCTGGGGGCGAGTGGCGACCTGGCCCCGCTTGCACAACTCTCACTCGTGTTGCTTGGCGAGGGTGAGGCAATCTGTTACGGGGACGGAAACGGAAAGCGGGGCGAGATCGAGAACGGTGATGGAAATGGGCGGGAGACGGAAAACAGGACCGGGAACGCGAACACCCCGCCAGGCGTGGACGAATCCGAGACTCCCCAGCGCCCGATTCGCGTCCCCGGTGACGTCGCTCTCGAGGCCGTCGGCCTCGAGCCGCTCTCGCTCGCCCCGAAGGAGGGGCTGGCCCTGATAAACGGGACCCAATTGACCGTCGGCCTCGCCGCCATTCTCGTGATCGACGGCGACCGCTTGCTCGAGGCGGCGGATGCGGCGGGCGCGTTGACGACGGAGGTAACTCTCGGGACGACCGCTAGCAGCGACCCGGCAATTCACGCCGCACGTCCCCATGCGGGCCAAAAGCGGCGTGCAGCAGCAATCAGGGACCTCACCGCGGACAGTCAGGTGGTTGAGGCCCACCGCAACTGTGATCGGGTGCAGGACGCCTACTCACTCCGGTGTCTCCCCCAGGTACACGGTGCGGTCGCCGACGCCCTCGAGCATCTCCGCGCGGCCGTTGCCGTCGAACTCAACAGCGCAACCGACAACCCGCTCGTCTTTGCCGCCGACGAAGTGGACGAACGGGCCTCGGGTTCCGATCTCGCGGCCGTCCTCTCGGGGGGCAACTTCCACGGGGAGCCCCTGGCGCTCCGTCTCGAGTACGCCCGGCTCGCGCTCACCGACCTCGGGGCGATTTCGGAACGGCGGATCGATCGGTTGCTGAACCCGAACCTCCAGGAACCGCACTTGCCGCCGTTTCTCGCCCCAGAGAGTGGGCTGCAGTCGGGGTACATGATCGCCCAGTACGCCGCGGCAGCTGCCCTCAACGAGTGCCGATCGCTGGGGGCCGCGGTGAGTGACAACACGCCGGTGAGCGGCGGCCAGGAGGATCACGTGAGCATGAGCGCCCAGTCGGGCGTCAACGCTCGACGGACCCTCGAGTGCGTCCGCCGGATCGTCGCCACGGAACTGCTCTGTGCTGGCGAAGCCGGGGAGTACGTGGGCGATGCCGTGGCAGCCTTCGAGGCTGGCGAGAACCTGAGCTGTGCTGGGGATGAGGGGTCCGCCGCCGACGCCGACAGCTTCGATCCCAGCGACGTCCTCGGCACCGGCACCGCCGCCCTCTACACCGAACTCAGGACGCTGGTTCCACCGCTCGAGGGCGACAGACGGCTCGATGGTGACCTCGATGTCGTCGCCGCTGCCATCGAGTCGGGAGCCCTCCTCGAGGCGGTTCGGGCGGCTGTCGGGGGCAAACCGGGACGGGATGCCCCGGACACGTGATGGCGACCGTTCGCCCCAGCAGTTCGTGACACCCGCCGCTGGGGCGGGCTGGGATCGGGTGATACCGTGATAGCGATCTCGCTCACCGGTTTCGCTCGAGCGCCTCGTCCTCGAGGACGACGGGGCAATCGGCGACCCGGAACGCCTCGAGTGAGGGCATCTCGACGATGTCGGTCCCCTCGTTCGTGCAGGCGACCACCGGTGGTTCGGCGAAGTGTTCACACTGGTGGCAGTACTGGTGTTTCGAGATCGTGCAATGGGCGCGTTCCTCGTCGTCTTCGGTGGGGACGTCGGTCGATTCGGGGTCGCGCTCGAGTTCCGCCCACAGCTGGTCGCTGTCGAGTTCCTCGATTCCCTCGTGGTCGAAGCGGTCCTCGAGATCGGAGTCCATCCCGCTTGCGGGGCTGGCGTCCGCAACCCGCTGGGCGACGTCAGACAGGGGCCGATCGGCCGACTGCTCGCCCTCGAGTGCATCGGTGTCTCTCTGGAGCCGTTCGACGCGTTCCTCGAGTGCGACCACCGCTTCGTCGCTCGCGTGTGCGTCGTGGTCGTGGTCGGCGGGGGCGCTCGCGTCGAGTTCCGCTTTGAGTTGAACGACGCGCTCGCGAACGTCCCCGACGTGATCGACGAACTCCTCGCGCTGGGCCTCGAGGTCAGCCTGCAGCGTCTCGATCGCCTCGCTCTCGAGTGGGTCCCCCGGGTTCGGGTGCGTAGCAGAATCCCAGTCACCCTCGCTGTCGTTGACGGCGTGGGCAGCGGCGAGGATCCGACGACAGAACGCCTCGGGGCTCACGTCGTGACGGTTGGCGGCCTCGTCGATCCAGTCGTCGACCGCCGCGGGAAGTGCCACCGAGCGGGTCCGCTCCTCGTGATCGTCGCTCGCCATCTATCACCGTTTGTCGGGATGTACTCTTAGGGATTGTGGCAGCTTCGCCCGGGACCCGATCGAGCGTGTTCGTCGTCGTGAGCCGATCACCGACGGACCGGCGCGATCGCTGATCGGAATGCAGCGACGGCACTCCCGATGACCCGTCGGAAGATGAGTTCTCGGGTGGCTCACCGGATCTTGCGCACGTTACTGATGTCGAAGCCCGTGTCGCCGATCTCGGTCTCGAACTGGACGATGTTCTCGCCCTCGAGGCGTGACAGGACGCCCCGGAACGCCTCGACGAGATCGGAGTCGAGGACGAACGACATATCGCCCACGACGGCCTGCCGACGGCTGGTGAACGACACGTAGTGGACGGCCTCGGGGAGGCTGGCCGCACCCTCGAGGTCGCCGTAGTAGAAGTCGAACTGGTCGGGGTCGGCGAGACCGGTGGCGTTCATCGCGGCGGCGGTGTAACAGAACTCACGGCCCCCGGCTCCCGGTTCGCTGGCCAGGAGGACGACGCTTCCCGAGGGCGCCCCACCCCCGATCATGGCGTCGAAGCGGGAGACACCGAGTGGCAGGCGGTCTATACTCCAGGATCGAACGGCGGTTGCTTACGTGTTGTGGCGGCTGTGCCGGATGCCCCGCTGACTTCGAAAGAAAAAGTCTGTCACTTCATTATTCATAGTGATGGGGCTGCGTTTCGAGGGGCCACACTACCTGATACGGTTTACTGTAGTCTCTTACCGGTGATTGCCGACCCGGTATGGGCAATCACCGGTAAAAAGTTACAGCAATCCGTATGAGGCGGTCCATCGTAACTGTTTGTCGGTGGACACGAGGCTGTACTCACCAAGAAGAGGCGGCGATAGACCGCATGTACCGCTTGGCGCAACCGGCCCGAGTGACGAGACCGCGTCGGAAAAACGGGAAGACGATCGGTTACAGGAACCCTTCGATGTGATCGGCGACCTCCTCGGGGGTGTCGCCGACGGGGACGCCAGCGTCGTTCAGGGCGTTGATTTTGCTCTCTGCCGTCCCGGTCCCCGAACCGGAGACGATCGCCCCGGCGTGGCCCATCCGCTTTCCTGGTGGTGCCGTTCGGCCGGCGATAAAGCCAGCGACGGGGGTATCGACGTGTTCGTCGATGTACGCCGCCGCCTGCTCTTCGTCTTCGCCGCCGATTTCGCCACACATCGCGATCGCCTTCGTGTCCGGATCGTTCTCGAACAGCTCGAGGGCGTCGATGAAGCTCGTCCCGATGATCGGATCGCCACCGATGCCAATGGCGGTCGTTTGCCCGATGCCACGCTTCGTCAGGTTGTCGACGACCTGGTACGTTAGCGTTCCGGAACGGGAGACCAGGCCGACGTCACCTGCGGCGAAGATGTTGCCCGGGAGGATGCCGAGTTTGGCCTCCCCTGGGGTGATGAGCCCCGGACAGTTGGGGCCAATCAGGTGGGTGTCCGTTTCGCTCAGTCGGCGCTTGACCCGTGCCATGTCCTGGGTCGGGACGCCCTCGGTGATCGCCACGACGAGGTCGAGGTCGGTGTCGAGGGCCTCGAACATCGCATCGCTCGCGAACGCCGGTGGCACGAACACGACGGAGGCGTCTGCGTCCTCCTTCTCGACGGCTTCGTCAACGGTGTCGTAGACGGGAACGCCGTGGACCTCCTGACCGCCCTTACCCGGTACCGCACCGGCGACAACGTTGGTCCCGTACTCGAGCATCTGGCCGGCGTGGAACTTGCCCTCGCCGCCGGTGATTCCCTGTACCACTACGCGAGTGTCGTCGTCGACGAGTACGCTCATTGGTTCACCTCATCAGCGTAGGAAACGGCACGCTGAACCGCACTCTCGAGGGTCGCTTCGACCGTCACGAGATCCTCGTTCAATATCTCCATGCCCGCCTCCCAGTTCGTCCCGGCCAGTCGGACCACGACGGGTTTGGGAATCTCCTCGAATTGTCCGAGGGCCTCGTTGATCCCCTTGGCGACCTCGTCGCCGCGGGTGATCCCCCCGAAGATGTTGAAGACCACGCTGTCGACGTTCTCGTCGGAGAACACCATATCCAGCGCGTTGGCGATCCGCTCGGCCTTCGCGCCCCCACCCACGTCGAGGAAGTTTGCGGGCGTGCCGCCGTAGTGGTCGACGAGGTCGAGCGTCGTCATCACCAGGCCAGCACCGTTGCCGATGATGCCGACGTTGCCCTCGAGACGGACGTAATCGAAACTGTACTCGTCGGCCTTCTGCTCGAGTTCGTCCCCTGAGGCTGCTTCCGCCTCCATTTCCGCCAGCTCGGGCTGGCGGAACAGGGCGTCCTCGTCGATGTTCATGACGGCGTCGGCCGCGATGACCTCGTCGTCGCTGGTCACCATCAGCGGATTGATCTCGGCGTCCGCGCCATCCTTGTCGTCCCAGAGCTGATACAGTGTCGTGAGCACGCTCGCGACGTCCCGTGCGAGGTGGGCGTCGATGCCGGCATCGTAGACGGCCTTGCGGGCCTGGTAGGGATGCATCCCGAAGGCGGGATCGATGTGCTCGGAGGCGATGGCCTCGGGCGTCTCCTCGGCGACGGCCTCGATATCGACGCCGCCTTTGGTCGAGACCATGGCAACCGGTTTGCCCTCGCCGCGGTCCATCGTCACACCGACGTAGAGTTCGTCGGTGAAGTCGACGGCTTCCTCGACCAGGACGCGGTCGACGTGGTAACCCTTGAGGTCCATCCCGAGGATGGATTCGGCGGCCTCGCGTGCCTCCTCGGCGTCCTCCACGAGTTTGATGCCGCCGGCTTTCCCCCGGCCGCCCACCTGTACCTGTGCCTTGACCGCGACGGGGTAGCCGATATCCTCGGCTGCCGTCAGTACGCCGTCGACGTCGTCGGCCAGCGTGGATGCCGGCGTCGGGATACCGGCGTCGGCGAACACCTGTTTCGCCTGATATTCATGAAGCTTCATTGCGCACCTGAAAGGCGGTCCCCACCTTGCTTAAATCATGGCAGTTTGCGGTCGCCGCCGGAACCACGGTGCCCGCGGACGTGTGCATGGGTGCCACCGCAGAGCCGGGACTCAGCGCCGAAGGCCGTGTGGTCGAGATCGCCGCCTGGCTACGAACCGCTCGGCTGTCGATGAAACGACGATTGGCGACAGGACAGCGACTCGGGCCAAAGAGTTATGCGCTCACTCCGATAACTCGGGACAATCGCATGGTTGGTCGGCTGGAAATGGGGATCGACGTGCTGGATCGGAAACTCGAGGGTGGGTTGCCACCGGGTTGTATCGTCGCCTACAGCGCCAGCCCGGGGAGCCAGTCGGAACTGCTGTTGTACGAACTCACGGCTGCTCGCGGGACCCTCTACCTTTCGACAGAGCGGGACGACGATCTGGTTCGCCACGCCATCGAATCCTCCCGGAGTCGGGTCGGCAGTCCGACGGTCCGCCACGTCAACGAAGACGATCCGATCGCGGAAGCGAACCGGCTGATCAGCGCGCTGCCAGACGGCGCGAACCTCATCATCGACACGATGAACGTGCTCGAACGCGCCGACACCGACACCTACCTCGAATTTCTGAACGACCTCAAGGCACAGATGCTCGAGACCGGGTCGATCGCCGTGTTACACTGTCTGAAGGGACAGCACGTGCCGCCCAATCGGAGCACCACCGAACACGTGGCCGACGCCGTCTTCGACCTGCGGACTGACCTGAGTGGGATGGAAATCGAGAACCACCTCGCGATTCCGAAATTCCGTGGCGGCGGCGCACCGAACGAAATCATCAAGCTCCAGTTGTCAGATCGGGTGGAGATCGACACGAGTCGTGACATCGCCTAACCGGTTGGACGGGCGCGGAGCTGATTGCGAGGCCATCCGGTGGAGTCGGGAGCACCAGTGGACTCAAGGGCAACAGTTACGTCTCCCATTTCCTAACGGGTGAACAGTACCCAATGGTGTCCGATCAGCGCGACGTGATCGTCGTCGGGGGCGGGATAGCGGGCTGTTTCGCAGCGGCAACGGCGGCCGCTGCGGGAATCGACGTACTCCAACTCGAGCGAAAACCCCGGGAACAGGGCGGGTTCATCGCCTGTGGCGACGCGATCAAAAGTCCCCGGGATCCCCAAAAGTATCCGGGACCGATCGACATGGCCGCGATCGCCAACGACGAGGCGGTTCGCATCGACAACAACATCGATCAGATCGAGTTCTGGGACGAGGAACTCGACGTTCGAAAGGTGCTGCCCTACGAGTCTGGCAGCAACGTGATCGACCGCTACGAGTTCGGGCAGCGTCTACTCGAGCAGGCCGCCGCTCGAGGCGCCGACCAACACTACGATACGGTGGTCAACGCGGTGATCCAGAACGGTCGCGTCACCGGTGTCGAGGCGGTCCGAAAGGGAGAGCCAGTGACCTACGAGGCTGACGTGGTGATCGACGCCGCGGGGGCCCAGTCGATCCTACAGGACATGATCGATTTCGAGGCCCTCGACACGACCGGCGATCCGACGTTCGAGGTCCCCCATTACACCCACTTCGGGTCGGCCTATCGCGAAATTATCGAGACCGAACAGCCGGTGGACTATCACAACGCCATCGTCGGCAAACCCCTGGAGGAACTGGGCTACATCTGGTACTTTCCGCGCACGCCGACAGAGATCAACGTCGGCCTGGGATTCCAGATGAACACGGACCCGATCCCGCTCGCCGACCGCCTCCGCCGGGACCTCGAGGGCCGGCCCGAGTACCGGGGGGCGACCGTCGCCGAGCGGTTCGACAACAAGAACAAACTCGGCTCGGCAATCGCTCTCCGACGCCCGCTCGATTCGATGGTTGCCCCCGGCTACCTCGCTGCAGGCGGTGGCGCGGGAACCACCCATCCCATCACGGGCAAAGGAATCCGCGGGGCGGCGTACTCCGGCTACTCCGCCGGGCGTGCCGCCGTCCAGGCGATCGAGGACGGCGACGTCTCCGAGGCGGGGCTCTGGGAACACAACCGCTGGCTGTTCCGCGAGCACGGCGAGGCCGCGAGCCTGGCCGCCTGGGACGCGTACAACGTCGCCGCAAGCTCCCTCGAGGTGAACGTCCTCCGGGCGCTGACCGCGTTGCTTCCGGAGGCGGAGCTTCGCGAGATCGTCGGCACCTCGACGCAGGTCGACAGTCTCCGGAGCAAACTGCTCGTGGCGAGCGGGCTGCTCAAAAACTTCGTTGCGGAGTCCCGAAAGGACACCTTCGAGACGCTCGGGGTGGGTAGCGGCGAACTGTACGGCGCTATCACCACCCTGAAAGAGACGCGAGCCTCAGTCGCCGAGTACGAGCGACAGTACGAGCGGTATCCGGCGGATCGATCGCGGTTCGAGCGCTGGCGCGCCGAGCGCGACCGTATCGACCGGGCGTTTTACGAGGCCCTCGAGTTGCCCCCGAGCGAGCACAAGTACTGACGGCGCTGGTGTCCTGGGCGACTACTCGTCTCGAGAGAGCTCGTTTCAGTTTCACGCCGGGGCGACCGTCGTATGCGGTCCTCGGTCACCGGTTGGCGACGGGTGTCGCCGCTTATTGATCGAGCGCCGAAAATATAGCAGCCACTGGAAGTCATTGCACACCTGATCGCCAGCCGAGTCGGCAATCAGTGTGTAACTCGTTTCAGTTGTTACTATAGTCGCAGGTGCCGCCTACTCGTCGGCGGCGTCGGCCTCGAGTTCCTCGACGATCTCGTCTGCATCGACGTCGGCATCCTCGAGTGCGGCCTCGAGGTCGGCTTCTTCGCCGCCCATGCCACCCATGCCGCCCATGCCACCCATCATGCCGGGCATGCCCATGCCGCCCATGCCGTCGATGACCTCCTGGACGATGACGCGGTCGACGCCGACCTTATCGATGACGTCCTGGGCGATCTGCTGTTTCGAGAACATCCACTGCTGGTTCATCGTCAGCTGTGGAGTGGACTCGACGTAGAGGGTCTCCTTCTCGACGACCTGGGTCTCGTACTCGGGTTCAGCGTCTTCCTCTTCGTCGTCTTCGTCGTCTTCGTCGTCTTCGTCGTCGGACTCGACCAGCACCTCCTCTTCGACCTCGTCGGTCTCGATGTGGAGTTCGGGTTCGACGTCGAGGTACATCTCGAACAGGCCCGCCGCCTGCTGTTCGCGGTCGTCGACCGCGTCGAGGATCTCGTACTCGTACTCGACGTCCTCGCCGGCCAGCGGGTGGTTGAAGTCGACGCGGGCACGGCCGCCGACGATCGTGCTCACGTAGCCGTGGCGACCGTCGACCTGAACGTGCGCGCCCGGATAGCGGTCGTCCTCGTCGATCTTCTCAGCGCTGAGCGTTTCGACGTCGTCGGGATCGTACTCGCCGAAGGCCTCCTCGGCGGGGATCGTGACCTCGCCCTCGTCGCCGGTCTCGCCGCCGACGATGGCGTCCTCGACGGCCTCGAAGATGTGCCCCTCACCCAGAACGATGGTTCGGGGACCGAACTCCCGCTCGCTCGTGTCCACGCCCTCCTCGTCGGCGACGTCCGGGTCGGTGGTGTCGACCAGCTGCCCCTCCTCGGTGGTGCGGGCGGTGTATCCGATCTCGACGAACTCGCCGGCCTGGAAGCCGGCTTCCTCGCTTTCTTCGGCGTCGGCTGCCGATTCTTCGGCAGGCGCGTCTTCGGATTCGGTCTCGACGTCATCGGCCGCTGTCTCGGATTCGGCGTCGGCTTCGGCCTCCTGATCCTCAGTCATATCTCATACGACCCGCCGTCCGCATTTAAGGCCGACGTTTTCGCTCGAGTCTCGAGTCGGGTCGTCGCTGGTCAGTTCCAGCCACGAGCGACACGTTCGTATGGCCGCCTCCCCACACTCGAGGCATGTACGAAGTCGAGATCAAGGTGCCGGCGACGCTGGACACTGTCCGAGCGCGTCTCGAAGCCCTCGACGCGACCAGCCGCGGGCGAGTCGTACAGACGGACACCTACTACGACGCGCCACACCGGTCCTTTGGGGAGACTGACGAGGCGCTGCGAATCAGGGAAGAACGCCTCGAGACCGACGATGCGGGGGCGTCGACACGCGCGGACGACGGCGGCGACAGTAACGCCCTCGAGACGACGCTCACCTACAAGGGGCCGTTGATCGACGCGGCATCGAAAACCCGTGAGGAACACGAAACGAAACTCGCGGATGGCACGGCTATGCGAAGGGCCCTCGAATCCCTGGGCTTCGAGCCGGCGGCGACGGTGCGGAAGGAGCGCGAGCGATACGGCCTCGACGGCCTCACGGTGACGCTGGATCGTGTCGATGGCGTCGGCGAGTTCGTGGAAGTCGAGACCGAGGCCGAGACCGAAGCGGCGATCGACGACCGCCGCGAGGCGGCACTCGCGATCCTCGAGCAGCTCGAACTCGAGGCCGACGAGCAGCTTCGAACCTCCTACCTCGAGTTGACACTTGAGGGGTGAGACCGGGCTCTGGTTCAGGCGTCACGCGGCGTCAGTCAGGTGCTCGTCATCGGATTCGCGATCCCAAGCCGGTGGCGACTGCGCTCCGTTCGAGTCAGCAGAATCCAGTTGCTCGACGCGGTCGAGTACCTCGGCAGGGTCGAGGCTGCTCTCGCTCTCGAGGAGGATCTCGAGGCCCCGTTCGAACGCCGTTTCGTCGATTTCACCCGCTGCGTAGCGCGCTCTGAGCACTTCGATTGGATCGGTCGCGTCGGTATCGGTTGTCTCTGGAGCATCGTCGACCGCCGTTTCCTGTTCTACCCGGTTGTCCTCACGCTCGAGTAGCGCCATGACTGGTACCACACCAACCCAGCAGAACGCGAGGACGAAGACGAGTGCCCCGAGGCCCCACCACAGCCCGGCGGTCAGGCCGACGAACAACCCCACGATCATCGAGAGGGGCATCGCCCCAACGGCAATCACGTTCGATCGTTGACTCGTGCTCGCCATGCGCAGTTTTCCACAACAAGTGATAAAAAACGTTGTGTTGAACGTACGAGAAGGGCCCGACCGCGAAATTAAAGTTCACTTGTCCCAGTCACACTCGTGTGGCAGTTTCGTTCGACCTGTTCGGCACGCTCGTGACCGCCGAGCGGCCGTCGGACCCCGCAGCGGCGATTGCGCGCGAACTCGAGGCTCGCGACGTGCGCGTCCCCGCCGACTGGGACGAACGCTATCGAACGCCGTTTGTCGACGCGCCCGAAGGTGCGGAGGTTCCGCTTCCCGCACACGTGAGCCGGGCGCTCGCCGATGCGG
>LKND01000077.1 GCA_001564275.1 Natrialbaceae archaeon Tc-Br11_E2g14
CCTCGAAACCGTTTATGTGGCTCGCCGTCGACGCAGGTTTTCATGACAACTTTTGAAATGGCAGCATCGGAATTTCTCGAGAGAAAGTCCAAACGGACATCTTTGGATGTGTGTAAGTGTAAAATGCATCAGTAGTCCCGGGCGGATTCGAACCGCCGTCAATGGCTGGCTTCCGTGTCAGCAGAGACTGTACACGTCCAAAGGCCATTATGATTGGCCGCTACACCACGGGACTGCGTTCGATCCATCGGCCGGTATCATCCCGTGCCCGATGGGTATCCCAACTTATCGGATGGGAAAGTAATAGTGTTACTCTTTCAATCGCGGCTCAGTCGCCAGCTGCGTTTGACAGGTTGGACATTGCACGAGCGATCTGGCCGGCTCAGCGGATGAAAACGTGCGATCATCGAACGGCGTTCCGCCTGGCTCGAGACGACCGGTCGTGTCTGTGGGTATGGCTCACGGGGCCGATCATGCCCAATCCCGACGGCTCGATACGGGCGGTCGTAGCTATCCAGCGACCCTAGAACCAAAAATGAAGACGGCTACGGGCAGTCCGATCACTCGGCTGCTGAGCAGACCTCGAGGTATTCACAGCAGTCCGCCTCGGCATCGAAACAGTCGGGACACTCCGCCCGCCGATCGATGATCGTGTCGAGGCGCTCGGCAACCGTATCGTCGATGACGCTCTCGAGAGCGCGAGCCTCCTCGCGAAACTCCTCGACCTCGAGGACGTTCGCGAGGAATCGCTCGATGATACAGTACGTCTGGAGCGCGTGGTGGGCGCGCTCGAGGCCGTCGTCGGTGAGCCTGGCTCCTTTGTACTTCTCGTGTTCGACCAGGTCCTGAGCCTCGAGTTTGCCGATCATCTCGTTGACGCTGGCGGGGCTGACGCCGAGTATGTCCGCGAGCGTGCCGGTGGCCGCGGGGCCGTCCTCGAGGCGCTGCGCGAGATACACCGCTTTCAGGTATTGATCTGCCGTGTTCATACGTGGGGCTCTTTCTGGGTCGTGCGTCGCATGGTGGTGATCGATCGATACACCCTATCGTTACAACCGGCCATCGGGCGTCCGCCCCGTATCGCTCCGATCATGTTCGTCGCTCCATAATGTCGGTGACCTCCTGGGCACCTTCCTTTTCCTCCGCACGGATCGCCGACAGCGTCTCGAGGACGTGTTCCCGATCGACGCTGAACTCCGTGTCGGAGGCCTCGATGGCCTCGATGAGATCGTCGTAAAACTTGTAGGCGGTCTCTTCGTTACACAACTGGTCGTAAAGGACGCCGTCGGTGTCCGCTGGCGGGCCGTATCTGGCGTCCACCAGGGCGTTGATCTCTTCGTAGGAGACCGTCTCGGCGTCGAGGTCGTCGACGAGCGCCTCGAGCCGTTCACGGTGCTCGGCCGACTCGGCCGCAGCGTCGGCGAGCAACGCTCGCACCTCCGCGTCGACGTCGGCGCGGTCCTCCTCGGGCAGGGACTCGAGGTGGTGGGCCGCGCGTGACTCGACGACTTCCTCGAGGACGATTCCGATCTGGAGGAGCCGCGTGAGCTGGTGGTCGCTCGAGACCCGCTGTCCCAGGCTCATGTGCCATCGGTAGGGGTGGCCCCTACTTAGTCTCCCGCTTTCGGTGGGTGCTGGCGACGCCCTTCCTGCATGTCAGCGAAGGAACTTTCCTGCTGGCGACCCTCGAATGTGCCATGGGAGACGACACCGACGAGCGGACGATCGACCGCGAGGAGACGGGGTCCGCCGACGGGAAGTCGACCGACGAACTCCTGGCCGAAACCGAGCGCTTGCTCGAAAACGGTCCGGGACCAGCCCCGGAGGCCGAGCCGGAGCGTGCGGAGGAAGCGACGTCCGAGCCGTCGGCGAGCGAGAACGGTGGTGACCGGTCGACAGCTGACGGAGGCGTTTTTCGCTGGCTCCGTCGCGACGACTCGGGCGGTGACGCCAGTCAGGAGACGTCGACGACCGACGCGCACTCAACGGGTGGCGGGCGGTCGTTCCGGGATCGGCTCACCCCCGACCGATACCTCTCGCCGAAGGCGCTAGCCGCGGTCGTGCTCGTGCTGGGGGCCGGCCTCTACGGCGGTGGGCTAGCCGTGCCGATCGGCGGAATCGGACACCTGCTCGGACTCGTCGCCGTGGCGTTCGTGATCGGCCTCTTGACGCGAAAACGGCGCTACCGTGAACTGGCGATCGCGGGCTCGGCCGTCGGGGCCGTGGGATCGCTGCTTGGCATGACGGTCTGGCTGCCGACCACCGTCGGCGTCCCCGAGGTTGGCGTTACCGCGGCCGCTGGCTTCCTGCTCACCGTGTTGGGATATTACCTGGGCCGTGACCTCCGGGACGGCGTCGCTCGGGACGTCGGGTGACAGGCGGGGGGCTCCAGCGGAGAACCTGGAACGCCGATTTCGGCCGCCGCAGGCGGTGGTGACTCCTCGGCGGCTTACAGTGTCGGCGGGCCGCATGCTCGGTGGGTCAGTGATCCGCTCTCGGTGACAACCTTCCGCGATCTCGAGTCGGCGCGAACGAACGGCGATTCGTGGACTGCCGTTCGAGTGCTGGCAGATGTTCGGATGGATCCCGGTGGCTCGTGGCCCACGGGGTTCGGGGCCGCGTGTGAGAATCAAGTGACCGAGTCCAGTGTACCCTCTGATACGGATTGCTGTAACTTTTTACCGGTGGTTGCCGACCCGGTATGGGCAATCACCGGTAAGAGACTACAGTAAACCGTATGAGTGCCCGTACCGCCCGGTGAAACGATCAGCGCGCGGTCGGCGTGACGTTGTCGTCGATCGCCTGTTTGACCTGCAAGACGGCGCTGGCAGCCAACCCGCGGGCGACCTCGTTGCGGTCATCACGCGTGATGACGTCTTCGGGCGCGGCCTCCACGTCCGGCGTGAACCCGGCGCTCACGGGATGGCCCACCGGTGGCTGGACCGCCACGAGTGCCTGTGGTCCCCCGACGCCGTCGGCGACGTTCGAGTCGACAACGTACTCGTTCGGCAGGAACTCACGGGTTCGCGTCGCGATCTGGGCGACGTTGCGTTGGAGCGTCCGCTTTTGCTCGAGTGAGAGTTCCGGCACGTCCGCCGTGGCCCGCTGTCCGGCCTGTGTGACCCCCGGTAGCCCCGCATACGGCGTGTTTCCGTTCATAAACAATCAGTACATCCGCTATGGGAGGGGACATAAAAAAGGGTTTGCTTCGTGTTAGATTGTGTCACAGTGACCGTTCGAGCCAACTGACGGGTCGGTGGACCCCTCGAGCGCGGGTAATTCGAGAGGGTTGCCACGACGGTAATCAGCAATTTCCGGACGGCCCTGTGGCACTCGGCGTGGATTCCAGAGACGACGAATTAGGCCTCGTCCTCCCCGTCACCGACTCGCTGTGAGTACAAGTAGGCTGCGCCACCGGCACCCGCGAGTGCGGCGAGTGGGCCGAATCCGGGGGAGCCGTCGTCTAGGTCGTCCTGATCCCCGGCGTCGTCTGTGTCCGTCTCTGGCGCATCGTCATCATCATCCGCATGGTCGTCGTCGCTTTCATCCTCATCCGTAGGCTCATCGTCGTCCTCGTCATCCTCGTCGTCCTCACCATCAGCGACCAGCGCGTCGACATCCGCCTGCTCAACTGTCGAACGAAGTTTGAACGCATCGTATGCGGCCGATACGGGGAGTTCCCGCTGTTGTCCATCCTCGTCTTCGTAGTCGTAATAGTCATCGTTAGGATCGAACCCGCCGAACACGCGCAGGTGTGGGTCGTCGAGTGCAGCCAAGGAGTGGAAGCCATCGGCATCGAACCGAACCTCGAGTTCGTCCTCGTGATCGATGACCTCGCTCGCCTCGAGTTCGTCGCCCGTGCGGGCGATGAGGCGGAAGTCGTCGGTGATTGCTTCGGCGGCGTCGCCGGGATGGGGTGTCGTGACGACAATCTCTTCACCCTCCTCAACGACGTCGAGTGCTTCACCGACGATCTCGTCGACACGGATAATCCGGTTCTCGAGTGCGGGCTCGACGACGCCTTGGTCGCTGATATACTCGCCGACAGCGGGCCCGTATTCCGTTCCCGATTCGGCGATGACTTCGTCGTCGGAAATCCCGTGGAACGCCTCGTACCCGCTTGCGATATCCTTGATGAAATCCGTCGTTGCAACGGTGTACGTTTCCTCTTCATCGAGGGGGTCGCCGTCGATGAAAACGTTGTGAACTTCGGGACCGTCGTGACCGCTCCACTCGTATTGAATGCCAGCCACCTGCTGGCCCTGCTGAGCGCCGAACGGAGCCTCATTGCCGAGGTGCTCGATTCGGCTATCTGCGTCGTCGCCCTCGACGACACCAGTGGCACCAAGTGCTGACCGAATATCGGCACCAGTTGCTTCGAAGAGAATAATTTCGTTGTCGAACGGGTTGATTTCCAGAATATCCTCGAGGGTCAACTCGCCCGGGCCGTAGGTGTCATTCGTACGGATCCCGCCCGCGTTCTGGAAGGCAACGTCAGCCTCCTCGTAGAAGTCCATCATGGCGTTGGTGATGAGATTCCCCATCGTGCTCTCTTCGGCGTAGTTGACGGCACCGCTCGCGCTGAGTTCGAGCGCCGTCTCGCCAACGACCTGTGAAACCTCGTCGTCAATTTCGGCATTGAGTGTTTCAATGCGCTCTTTGAAATCGGGGTCGGGTTCGATGTCGACCGGATCGCCCTCCTCGTCGACGAGGTCGATACGCTGCCACTCGACGAGGTCACCGCTCGAATTGAGCGTCATCACGCCGAGGTGGTGGTAGGCGTAGCCGATTTCACTGATCGTGGTTCCGTGGTGTTCATCGGCCTCGTCGAAGGTGACGTGGGAGTGCGAGCCGAAAATGGCGTCAAGACCGTCAACTTCCTCGGCCATCTCGTAGTGGTTCTCGTGCCTGACGTGTGAAGCACAGATGACGACGTCACAGTCTTGCTCCTCGCGGAGCATAGTGGTCATCTCTTCGGCGACGTCGATGGGGTCCTCCTGAATGTAGTCGTCGGGATAATCAGTAATGCTGTGGAAGCCACGGAGCACGACGTTGAATACACCGATTCGGGTGTCACCAACCTCCTCAATGATGTACTCCTCAGTGTTTGGTAGTTGCTCGCCATCCGGGGTTTTGAGGTTGGATGTGATCCACGGGAACTCGCTGTTGTCGAAGTTCTCGAGGGCGACATCCAGCCCGTAATCGAAGTCGTGATTGCCGATGCCGACGCCGGTGAGATTCATGTCGTTCATGAACTCGACTTTGTGGTCGCCGCCGGTGAAGAACGAAATCAGCGAGGAACCGAGTTCGTCGCCACTTCCCATGAATAGCACGTCCTCACGGCCCGCGAGCTGTTCCTGTACCAGTGTCTGATAGCGGGCAATATTCGGTTCCTCAGGGTTGCCGATATCGCTGTGTGAGTGGAGGTCGTGGACGATGGTGAACGTATCCTCCTCGTTGGCTGCTGCAGGGAGCGAGAAGGCGCTTGCGGCGACCGCAGCCGCGGCAGTTCCGAGCACCTGTCGGCGGCTGAATCCGCCGTGGTCTCGACCACATCCACAGGGTGGCCGAGACGGTGAGTCCGATTGTCGATGCGAAGCAGGTCGTTTGTCTTCTCCGCTGAGATACTGTCGATCTCGCCGGTCGTTGGACATGGGCAACGGTTGGAACTAGAAGCTAGGTCACTAAAATGTTCACATATGAGTAATGTAGGTCGAAAAATATTAAAACCGTTGTCGTGTTCATCCGTAGCGACCGAACATGGCCACAGGTCTGATATCGAGAATATCAGGGGAATTGGATCGGGTGCGAGAGTGGCAAACAGCGGCGTCTCTTCGTCGGTCGACACGGAGTCAAATCCAGCCATAGAGTGCCACAGTTGTGAGCATCAACCTCAATGTTTCGAGCACCGGCGCTGGTTCGTTCGGCGACGAAGGCGTTTTGTCCCGGCCGCGACGTCGAGAAAGGACGAATACTGGGTTGGGAAACGCGGACCGAGTGGGTCAACCGTCGCGCTGGAACGAGTGCCTTGAATTGGTCAGTTATTTGCCCCAGAACGGGTCGCGCTTACGGTGTTTCTCGAGGTACATGTTCAGCGCCTCGAGCTCGTCCGCCGGGATCTCCTCGGTCAATTCCTGCTCGAGGATCTTGGCGTGTTTCTCCGGGAGATCCGTCCAGAGGAGGTCACCCTCTTTGACCTGCCGACCGATCGTCGGGCCGTCGATGGCGACTGACACCCGTTCGCCGGCGCGTGCTTCGTCCACGTCGTCGCCCTGTTCCTGAATGCCTTTGACCTGGCCCACGCGGACCGGTTCGTTGGCCTCCCAGGTCACGACGTAATTGTTGTTCTGGAGGGTCCCGGAGTAGATCTCGACGCCGACAACTGCTGGATCGCTCTGTCGGAAAACGTGATCCTCGAGGACGCGAAACCGGGAAGGACGAGTGATGTTGTCGAGGATCGTGTCCTGCTGGGCCCGTTCGATTGCCTCGACGTGGTCGGTGTACTCCTCGATCAACTGATAGATAACGTCGTCGGTGAATAGTTCCACGTCGTCGATTTCGGCCTGTCGTTCGGCGTTGGCCAGGACGTCGACGGCGAAGCCGAGTACCGCCTCCTGTTTCGGATCCTCGGCGGTCGAGGCGACGGAAATGTCCCGCGGGGCCACGTCGCCAACCTCCGCCCGGACGATCGGGATCTCGGCCTCGCCGAGGGCGTCGGCCATCGCCTCGAGGCTACCCAGCGTGTCGGCTTTGACGACGACACCCTGTTCGGCCGTGTCGACGGCGATATCGGCGAGTTCCGCCTGCACTTCGGCGATGACCTCGTCGAGATCGCGGTTTCGCACGACGCGAACCGGGGCACCCGCCATGGCGTCCTCGAGGTCAGGTGCGGCGACTTTGATCCCGGCAGCTGCGTCGACCTGGCCGACGTCCTCGAAGCGGCTCTCGGTACGGATTTCGGCGAGGGGCCGGGGCTGCAGCAACGCCCTGACGTCGGTGACGATCGGTTCGTTGAGGCCGCCGACGACGATCGTGTCGTCGCTCTTGATCGTTCCGTCGTAGAGGACCGTGTCGATCGTCGTCCCGAAGCCCTTCTCCTCTTTGACCTCGAGGACGGTGCCGACGCCGGGGCCCGTGACGTCGATCTCCATGGCCTCCTTCATGTACCGCTGGGAGAGCCCCATCATCACGGCCAGCAGGTCGGGAACGCCCTCGCCGGTCAGCGCGGAGACGGGGACGACGCCGACGTTGCGCTGGAAGTTCTGGACGCGCCAGTAGAGGTCCGCGGAGAACCCCTGGTCCGAGAGGTTCCCGATGATTTCGTACAGGTTCTCGTCCAGCCGTTGGCGCACGCGATCCGACTGTGACTCGTAAGTCTGGGTGACGGGGAGGTCCGCCTGCGGGTTCCAGCCGGGCACCGTATCGATCTTGTTCGCGGCGACGATGAACGGCGTCTGTGAGCGTTTGAGAATGTCCAGGGCCTCGAGCGTCTGGGGCTGGAAGCCGTCGTTGACGTCGACGACCAGGATGGCGATGTCCGCGAGCGCCCCACCACGAGAGCGTAAGGTGGTAAAGGAGTGGTGACCGGGTGTGTCGATGAAGAGTAGGCCGGGGAGATCGAAGTCGTCCGGGTCGACGAGTTCGCCGGCGATCGAGGAGACGACGTCGAGGGGGACGGCTGTCGCCCCGATGTGCTGGGTGATCGCCCCCGCCTCGCCCTCGATGACCGCGGAGCCGCGGATCTTATCGAGCAGACTGGTCTTGCCGTGATCGACGTGGCCGAGAACGGCGACGATGGGGGTCCTGAGAGCCGCTGGATCGTGTGTATCCGAATGTGTGTCCGACATGATGAGCCACCCGAGAAGGTCTTACCAGTATCGTCCCCTGCGCGATAGTTAAACCCATCGTCACGGCCGAACTGCCCGAGAGCAAGGGGCAAGGTGCCGTGTCAGACAGCACGTGGTTGCGGGGACCGACGGCTCGAGACTGGCCTCGAGAGTGGTGGCAAACGTCTGACGGCCGTCAGCCACACCCCCGTGTTTTTAATAGCGATTAGTCAGAACGGTCTGACATGGGTGAAATACTCGCCGAAAACCTCTCGGGGAAGTCCGTCATGGGCTCGGACGGGACGGAACTTGGCATGCTCTACAACATCACGATGGACCTCAACTCGGGCAAACTCCACGATCTGGTCGTCAATCCGGACGAGGAACTCGGTTCCAGGTCGGTCGACCTCGAGACCGACGACACTGGACGGTTCTTGATTCCTGTCAGCCGCGTGCAGGCGGTCAAAGACTACATCGTCGTCAAACGCTAACCGCATGTACGTTCTCGATTCGTCGGCCTTTATTCACGATTTTCACACGACAGCACAGAAAGCGACGATCCCGCTCGTCCGTGAGGAACTCGAGGGCGAGAGCGTCTACCGATACGACGCCGAGGAGGGGTCGGGGATGCACATCCACATCCCCGAACCGGATACGACGGAGACGGTGCGCCGGGCGGCCAAGGAGGCCGGCGACCTCGAGGTTCTCTCGGATACGGACGTGCGGCTGGTGGCCGCGGCGTTCGAACTCGATGGGACGCTCGTCACCGACGACTACGCGATGCAGAACGTCGCCGAGCGGCTAAACGTGACGGTCGAGCCGATCGCTCGCGACGGCATCGAAGAGGAACGCGAGTGGATCTACCAGTGTCAAGGCTGTGGTCGAGAGTACGACGAGACCGTCGATCGGTGTCAGATCTGTGGCTCGGACGTGAGCCGAAAGAACCCGAATTGAGCCTATAGTACCAATTGAAACGGGTTCCACACCCTCACAGCGAGTCGGCTCAGAATCGATTTGGCACCGATTCTGAGCCATAGTATCGTGAGGGTGTGTACAATGACGTGCAGTGGGTACTATGTTTCTGGGAGATGGGCGCGTAGTTGCCTGCCCTCAAGAACCGACACCGAGAGCGGGTGTACACCGCACCCCCGACCAGTTCTCGAGAGACACGCCCACCGAAAATAGCCTGGCCAGCACGTGCCAGCCACCCGACTATCCCCTGTGCCGTTGGACGGGAGATCATGAGCGAGGATACGGAGTCCCCGACCGCGATCGGGCTCGACGGCCCCACGGGCTGGTCGATCGCCGGCGTTGGCGGCGGTACACTCGGGGCGCTCGCGTTCGGGGCAATCGTCTGGTTCGTCGACCCCGAGGTCATCGCGGATACACTCCCCGCCGTCTACGGACTCGAGCAAACGGGACTGACCGGGTGGGTTCTGCAGGCCATCCACGGAGCGGCGCTCGGCCTCCTGTTTGGGTTCCTGATCACCCGAGCCCCGGTCCTGGGCGTGGTGCGAACTGATGTCGAAACGGAAGCGCTCGCCAGGACTGGCGACGGTGCCCGTCTCGTCGCCGCCGGCTTCGTCTACGGACTCACGATCTGGGCACTCTTACCGGTGATCGTGCTTCCCGTACTTGCGGGTGCTGCCGGTCCCAGCGGCGCAGCCGACTTCCCCGGCTTCGCCGCCGAGATACTGGTCGGTCACCTCCTCTTCGGGATCGTCCTCGGCGTGGTGTTCGCGGCGCTCGTGGATCTCTCCGATCGGTCGTCGCAAGCGGTCATGGAATCCTCGAGCGAGGATCGCTGATCGATGGGCGTACGCGAGCCCCCAGATGCACGCTCGCAACAGTTGTTGGCAATGTGATCTACTTTATCAGCATTCAGTGAGATGATTCGGAAGGATTTTTACCTGAAGTTCAGCGTCTGAAAGAGGTTCCGCCTTCGACCCTCTCGAATTGAATAACATCACCCACATTGCCAACAACTGGTAAGGCGAGCATAGAACCGTACTACAACGAGTCTGACACTACTCGAGCGGTTCGAGCGTTACCGATCGGGTCTCGTAATCCTCGACGAACGCGCCCTCGCCACCGAGGGTCACGATCTCCTCGCCCGCATCGCTTTCGGGTCCGCCATCCAGTTCGACGATCAGGGCGTTTTCGACGGCAAAGGTGTCTCGAGTTGGCTGGAGTAAGCTCTGTCTGACCCCGACGAGCTGGCCCACGACGGTTGCGTAATCGTCCGTGCGGACGGGGCGCACTTCGGCACTGATGGCGACCTCGTCTCCGGCCTCGAGGTGGAGCGTCGACTGGAGCACGGCGTGTCGGAAGTCGCTGTAAGTCTGGGGAAGTGGCGCAGGGTCGGTGACGTACACCTGTTCGGCCATGGGCCAGTAGTTCCCGAAGAACGATCCGACGATGATGGGGACCAGTTGGGCCTGGGAGAGTGCGATTCCCTGGGCCCCCGCGTTCGAGCGGATCAACATCTCGTTGGGGGCGAACAGCCCGAGGTGGCGGTCGGCGGTGACGATCATCGGCGCGTTCTCCCCCCAGCGGCGGACGACGCTGGCGGCCCCCTCGAAGCGGGATTCAGGGATAGCGTCGTCCCCAGTGACGAGCAGGATGACCAGCACGCCCCGGTCGACGGTCGCCCGAAGTTCGTCCTCGAACTCCTCGAGTAGCGTGGCCGGAATCGAGAGCGTCACCTCCTCTTCGGCACGCTCGAGGAGCCCCCGTATGCGCTTGAGAATCGTCGTTCGGGTCTTGATGACCTCGAACTCCCGCTCCTGCTCGCTGACGTTACCGTAGCGGGTGGTGAGTTCGGGCTCGAGGGACTCGAGATCGCTTGTGAGGGCGGCGACGACCTCGTCCGGGGGGTTCGCCCGAATCGTGGTCGGAACGACGTGGTCGATGACGTCGACGAAGCCGCGGTCGTCGAGCTTTTCACTGACGCTGTAGACGTACCGCTTGGAGACGCCAGCGTCCTCCGCGACCGTACTTGCCTTCGCTTCACCGTGTTCCAGAATGGTGAGATAGGTGTCGACTTCTTTCTCCGACAGCCCCAACTGCCGGAGCTGATCCGCGAGCGTCGCATCGTCCATAGTTCTCATAGGCTGTTCGGGTGCAAAGAGTGTTCTGCCCTGTCATCGACCCAGAACTGAACCCGTGGGCTTCCCGCCTGAGTGCGCGTGACGCGCTCGACTGCGAAACTGGTGTTCCCGGGACCGGTCCACCGGTTTCCAGCCCCCCACAACTCAGCGAGGGCACGGTTGATCGGCAGCACTGATCGCCCATACGCTGAGCAACCGTGAACTATTTTTACAACAAATTTTTGTACCCCCCGACCCTGGTACAGAGCAATGACGTTGCGCGCCGCGTTAGATGATTTCAAACGAAATCTGGGCGCCTCTACCAGATTCCCAGGGGAACGCCGGACAACGGAGGGGTACTTTTCAGGACTTGCGGGCCGAACGGTACACGTCGGCCGTGACGGCCGTCTCCGGGACTTCTCGTATCCACTCACCGGAATCTACGGCATCGATCGCTCTCGATTTGGCGTCCGGATCGACGACGACCTCCACTGGTTCGATAACTGCCGGACCACGAACCAGCGTTACGTCGGTGACACGGCCCTGGTCGAAACGACCGTCTCCGGCCCTGGATTCGAGCTCGAGCGACTCGATCTCAGCCTCGAGGCCGACCACGTCACCCACGTCTCGGTGCTCGAGGGCGACGTCGACGCGCTGGTGTCGTTCGTCGCGTTCGCGCCCGGCGGGCGGGAAGATCGAATCGGACAACTCGTTCACGACGACCACGGCGTCGTCGAGGTCTACCACCGCGACGAACACGACTTCCTGGCGAGTGCGCCCACCTTCGAGCAGGTGGCCGGCCAACTTCCCGAACGACTCCCGGACGTTCTCGACGAGAAACCGGCCGTCTACCCCAACGGCGACGAGACCGGCCAGTACGAGGACGGACGGCTCGGTGGCTACGTCCTGGGGTTCGTTCCCCTCGAGGACGAGGGAGCGACCGTCTGTTCACGCCTCACTCGACGTCCCGACTCGTCGGCAACCGTCGAGGCCGTCGCCGAGCGAACCCGAACCCTGGGGACGGCGCCAGCGGTTCGGGCCGCGGCCCGAAGCGTGCCGACCCGGCCGAAAACCGACGCCATGGAAACGGCAGTCGACGACCTGCGAGTGCTCGAGGTGCTCTCGAGCGAGCGGGGCAGCCGAATCGCTGGCCCAGACTTCGACCCCCACTTCGAGTACTCGGGCGGATACGGCTACACCTGGTTCCGAGACGACGCCGAGATTGCGCGCTTCCTGCTCGAGAGTGAGGGCCCCCTGGGGCTCGACCTCGAGACGACCCACGAACACAGCGCGGCCTTTTACGCAGACACCCAACTCGAGGACGGCACGTGGCCACACCGGGTGTGGCCCGACGACGGCACGCTCGCACCCGGGTGGGCCAACGATCGGATCGGTGGCGACGGCGTCGACTATCAGGCGGATCAAAGCGCGAGCGTCCTGTCGTTTCTGGCTGCCTACGCGACCACCGGCGACGAACGTGCAGCTGCGGTCGAGCCAGTCATCGAGCGCGGGATCGAGGGACTCGATGAAACCCTGACCGACGAGGGGCTGGCTATCCCCTGTCAGAACGCCTGGGAGAACATGGCCGGTCAATTCACCCACACCACAGCCACGTTTCTTCACGCCTACGCCAGCGTCGCGAACGCACCAGTCGACGACGCCCTCCAGGGACACGCCAGCGAGCGGGCCGATACCGTGTACGACGCTCTCGATACCCTCTGGAACGAGGACGGTGGCAGCTACGCGCTTCGCCGACACGGAGGCGTGCTCGATGACCGACTCGACTCGAGCACCTTCGCGCTGGTCGACGCCCACGAGGCCTACGACGCCATCGGGACGATCGACGACACCCGTCGTGAACGCCTCCGCAACCACATCGACACCACTCTCGAGGGGCTGTTCCGGGAGACGGAGGCCGTCGCTGGCCTGATTCGGTTCGAGGGTGACGACTGGCGGACCCGCGAACAGACCGCCGAAAAGATCTGGACGGTGTCGACAGCCTGGGGCGCAAACGCCGCTGCCACCGCAGCTTCCGTCCTCGAGGACGACGACTACTACGCGACAGCCCGATCGCTGCTCGCGGAACTGTGTCCCGGCGGCAGCCTCTGTCTCGAGTCCGGTTACCTCCCCGAACAGGTGTTCGACGACGGCACGCCCGACAGCGCGACGCCACTTGGCTGGCCGCACGCCCTGCGCCTCGCGACCGTCGCACAGCTACACGAGGCTGGTGAACTGGCGGGCCTCGAGGTCCCGAGCCCCGCGGACGATTGACTCGGGTTCCCGGCCTGCCCCATAGTGGCCACCGTCTATGGTAGCCAGTGAAACGATTGACACGCCTATCGCGACGCAGTCAGGCGATAGGGTGTGCAATGACGTTCACTGGCTACTATAGCAACGTCCACACTCGAGGGACTCACGTCGAAGGGGCGTGTGATAGACGGGGCGCTGAAGAGATGGCGAGCGTCGGGTGTCCCGACTACGCTTCGGGTGCTGGGGGTTCTTCCTCGACGGCGTGATGCAACAGCGATTCCCCGGTTTCCGGGTCGAAGAGTCTGATCTTCGACTCGTCGAAGGTGATCTCGATCCGTTCGCCGACCGTGGGTTTGACGTCGGCGTTGACGCGAGCGATGAACTCGTCTCGAATCGAGAGGTAGAGGTAGTTGTCGCTGCCGACCGGTTCGAGCACGTCGACAGTGGTTTCGACACCATCCTCGCCGGGGTCGGCGGTGTAGATGTCCTCGGGGCGAACGCCCATCTGGACCCGCTGGCCGTCCTGGACGTTTACGTCCGCGGCGTATTCGGGTGAGAGGGCGTATCGGAAGCTCTCGTCGTCGGTCAGGACCAGGGAGTCACCGGAGGTCCGGGCGTAAACATCCAGGAAATTCATCGACGGGGACCCGACGAAGCCGCCGACGAACGCGTTCGCTGGCTTGTCGTAAACCGACGTCGGTGCACCGATCTGCTGTAACTCCCCGTCACGCAGGATGACGATCTTGTCGCCCATCGTCATCGCCTCCTCCTGGTCGTGAGTGACGTAGACGGAGGTGATGCCCAGTTCGTCCTGCAGCCGCTGGATCTCCGCCCGCATCGTCGTCCGGAGTTTCGCGTCGAGGTTGCTGAGCGGTTCGTCGAACAGGAAGAGTTTCGGTTCGCGCACGATTGCCCGTCCGAGGGCGACACGCTGTTTCTGTCCGCCGGAGAGTTCGTCCGGTTTGTCCTCGAGTAACTCCTCGATGTCCATCATTTCGGCAGCCCACTGGACCTTCTCCTCGCGTTCGCTTTTCGTGAGGTCCGTGCTCATCCGGAGGCCGAAGGCCATGTTCTGGTAGACCGTCTTGTGCGGGTAGAGCGCGTAATTCTGGAACACCATCGCGATGTCGCGCTCGCGGGCGCTCTGACTCGTGATGTCCTTGCCGTCGAGGTAGATCGAGCCATCGGTGGGCTTTTCCAGTCCAGCGATCATGCGGAGCGTGGTCGTCTTCCCACAGCCGGATGGTCCGACCACAGTTACGAACTCGCCGTCCTGGACCTCGAGGTCGACGTCGTCGACGGCGACGATCTCGCCTCGGTCGAACTCCTTGCGGAGCCCCGTTACTTGCAAACTCGCCATTTGCTAGGTGTGGGAGAATCGCACATATAATTCTTTTCCTCGATTTCGAACGAGTGATGCACTATTTCGTAGTACTTTTATCCGTGCCAACCCGACACGCACCATCACGCAGGCGGCGCTCCAAATGCACACCGGGTGGTCATCGATTGACCGACCGCACTCGTTCGCTGGCGGATGCCGCCGCTGACTTCCCATGACCACACCAACACCACACCGCGAACCGGACCGGTTTCCCGCTGTCAGCTGGGCGACCGGCGAGACGTACGGCCTCGGCACCGTCTGTGACTACCGTGCGGACGATCCCTCCCGTGTCTGGTTCACGTTGAGCGAGGGCGCGATCACTGAACCCCGGTTCCCACGGGTTGACGTCCTCAACATGCGAACGCTCTCGTTCGTCGTCACCGACGGTGAAGAGTACGTGCGTCGAACCAGCCGCCCCGACCAGCGGGTCACGGACAGCCTCGAGCGATCCGTTCTCCCGACCGCGGAGGACGCACTTGCCCACGAACTCCGATTCGAGGAGACCGAACCCGACCACGAGTGGACGCTCGTCGCGGAACCGGTCACGGATCCCGCAGGCGAGTCGTTGCTCGTCCACCTCACGTTCGACGCAGCTGACAGCTACGACGTCTACGTCGTCGGCCACCCCACGCCCTCGAGTCGGGCCGGGCACACGCGAGCCAAACGGATCGACCGGCCATCGGGAGTCGGCTACGGCCTCGTCGCCACCGACACCGGCGGTGGTGACCCGGTGATCCGTGACGACGACGGCGAGCCCTACCACGTCGCCATGGCTCTCGAGGCCAGGGATGGGTTCGACTGGGCCGCCGTCGCCGAAGGTGGCGAAAACGGACGCGAGCCGATCGTCGGCGACGCCGCCGGCACCGACCTCGCCGAGGGCGTCGTGTCAGTCGGTGCGCGGGTTGGGCAGGCGGTCGACGCCCTCGAGACGACCCTCGCCCTCGGCTTCGCGACGGCAGGCAACACCGAGCGCGCACACAGGGTGGCGCGGGAGAGTTTGGAGCGCGGTTTCGGGGCTGCTCACGAATCCTACGTTGATTCCTGGCGCGAGTACCTCGCGGGCCTGAAGTACCCCGAATGTGTCGCCGACGACGACGGGCGTCGCCTCCAGTACAACTACGCCGCGATGGTGATCAAGGCCGTCGAGGACAAGACCTACGCGGGGGCGGGCCTGGCGAGCCCGTCTGTCCCGTGGGGGACGGGCGTCGAGGCGGTCGACGCCCAGGATTACGGCTACAACTTCGTCTGGTCGCGCGACCTCTATCAGGTGATGACGGCCTTCGACGCGATGGGCGACCGCGAGAGCGCCATCGAGGCCACCGAGTACCTCTTCACCACCCAGCTCGACGACGACGGCTTTCTCCCACAGAACACCTTCCTCGAGGGGCGGACGCGGTGGGGTGGCGAACAACTGGACAACATCGCGTACCCGCTCGTGATGGCCCACCAGCTGGCCGTCCGCCACGACTACGGCCTCGCAGGGGCGGCCTACGATTACGAGGAGATTCGCTCGATCGCCGAGTACATCCTGCACAGCGGTCCAGACAGCGAGCAGGAACGCTGGGAGGAGGAGGCCGGCTACGCCCCGAGTACGATTGCCGCGGAGATCGCCGGCCTCGTGTGTGCAGCCTGGTTCGCCCAGCGGGTGGGTGAATCCGAGGACGCCGTCCGCTATCTCGCCATCGCCGACGACTGGGCCCGCGGCGTCGAGGAGTGGTGTGCCACGACCACCGGCTGCGGCGACCATACGACGACCCCCTACTACGTCCGCGTGACCGACGACGGCCGTCCCGACGAGGCGAGCGAGCGAACGCTCGCCAATGGCGGCCCAACGCTCGACGAACGGGCGATTATCGACGCCGGATTCCTCGAGCTCGTGCGCCTCGGCATCAAGCCCTGGGACGATCCGGTGGTGCGCAACTCCCTCGCGGAGGTCGATGCCACGATCAGGGTCGAAACGCCCAACGGCCCGGCCTGGTACCGGTACAACGGTGATGGCTACGGCGAGCAGACCGAAGAGAACCCGGACGGGCTCGGCGCGCCGTGGTCGCTCACCCACGAGGGGAAGGGCCGACTCTGGCCGATCTTCTCGGGCGA
>LKND01000078.1 GCA_001564275.1 Natrialbaceae archaeon Tc-Br11_E2g14
CCCTGGCGCTGGCAGACGAGGTGTGGGTCGCCACCGAAGCAACGGGCGAGCGGGTCGAACCGGCCCTGCTCGAGCGCTTGCCCGTGGAGGCCGGCATTCTGACGCTCGATTCCGCATCGCTCGCGGCTGACGTGGCGTGGTACCCCCGCTCACTTGCCGTTGAGGAACCGGGCACGCGTATCCTCGAGCGCCCCGCTGGGAGCAGTCACGACGCCTCGGCGGCGCAGTTCGAGTACGTCGATCCCGAGGCGAAGGCGAGCACGCGACGCGAAATCGCCGAACGGGCGTACGAGCGCGGCTGGCGGTCGTTCGTCGAGACGATGCGACCGGACTGCCGACACTTCGAATTACGTAGCCATGGTCAACTACTGCCCTTCTGTGCGGCGAAGGGGCGCTGCCAGAGCGCGGGTGAGTGCTCGAGTCGCTGCGCGGACTTCGAGCCCGAGCCACCAGCGTGGCGAATGCAGGGCTGGCCGCTCGAGGGGGGTCCGGGAAACCGCCTCAAGCAGTTACTTGCCGATCGGCGGCGTCGTCGCCGACCGGATCTGTGAATCGAACGAGAAAACCACTGTCCACGCCTCGAGGTAGCGCAGATCGTACAGGAGTGGTTACAGCCCCAGTTCGCGCCCGATCACGAGATGCTGAATCTCGCTCGTGCCCTCGCCGATCTCCATCAGTTTGGCATCGCGGTAGAATCGCTGCGGGGCGAAATCGGTGGTATAACCGTAGCCCCCAAGCACCTGGACGGCGTCTTCGGCCACCTCTCGAGCGGCCTCGCTGGCGTCGAGTTTCGCGAGCGCGGACGCCTTGGTCACCGACTGGCCCTGATCGTAGCGGTGGGCGGCCTTGTGGGTCAGCAACCGCGCCCGCTCCGTTTTGCGGTGCATGCTCACGAGCTTATCGCGGATGGCGTCGAACTTCGCGATGGGCTGGCCGAACTGCTCGCGCTCTTTCGCGTAGGCGTGGGCGTGCTCGTAGGCGCCCTGGGCAAGCCCAGTCGAGATGGCGGCGATCGAGATGCGCCCGCCGTCGAGGGTCTTTTTCGTCTGGTCCCAGCCGTCGCCCTCCTCGCCGAGTAAGCGGTCCTCGGGAACGCGCACGTCGTCGAGGGCGATTTCACAGGTCGGGGAAGCGTTCAGCCCCATCTTGTCCCAGACGGTTGTCACCTCGAAGCCGTCGTCTTCCGCCGGGTCGAGGATAAACGTCGAGATACCGCCGTAGCCCGCGTCGGGGTCGGTGACGGCCTTCACGAGGACGGAGCCAGCGACGTTGGCGTTCGTGATGAACTGCTTGGTGCCGTTGATGACCCACTCGTCGCCGTCCTTTGTGGCATGGGTGTCCATGTCCGAGGCGTCCGACCCGCTGCCCGGTTCGGTCAGCGCCCAGCCACCCAGATACTCGCCTTCAGCGAGCGGTCGCAGCCATCGTTCTTTCTGCTCGGGGGTCCCGAAGAGTTCGATCGGCTTCGACGCGAGCGAGGTGTGTGCGACGTACGAAAGCGCGACGGAGCCCGACACTCGGCCCAGTTCTTCCCCGACCACGGCGTACATAAGGGTGTCACCACCGAGGCCGCCGTACGCCTCGGTGATCGGCACGCCCATCACGTCCAGATCCCCCAGTTGGGCAAAGATCTCCTCGGGAAAGCGGTGGTTATCCTCGATCTCCTGGGCGATCGGCTCGATTTCCTCCTCGCAGAACTCCCGAACGGTATCCCGGATCATCCGGTGTTCGTCGGGCAGATCGAAGTCCATACGCAATACTTGCCCAGCGGCGAGATAAATTCACCGGAGCCAGGGTCGCAGCGATCGACCTACCAGCCCCGGCCGTCGTCGTCCTCCTCGTCGTCCACAGCATCCCGGTCGTCGTCCTCGAGGGACCACTCACTCGAGGTGTCCCAGTCGTCACCGCTGGACGCGCCGTCGTTGGTGTCGGTGCCGTCGGTGGGACTGCCACCGTGATCGTCCTCGGATTCGCCGCCCCAGGCTCCGTCAGTGCCCTCCGTCCACGCCTTGGAGGGATCGTCTGCAGGCGCGTCACCGATGCCATCGTCGCCAGACGCCGCCGCGACTCGTCGCGATGGAATGAGGTCGAGCTCGGCATCGGTGTCGCCGAGCAACAGGAACTCGTAGTACCGGAAGTAGGCGTCGACGGGCACGCGGATCAGTAACACCGCGAGGAACACCGTGAGGAGACCGACGAAGCCAACGAGGACGGCAAGGGCGACACCCGCGCCACCGAAGAGCGCGAAAATCACGGCCAGGACGATGAAGGGGATCGCCACGACGATCGCCGTGATCCCGGCCAGAACGCCAAAGCCGATGTTGACGACGAACTGCAGGATCCATATCAGGAGGAGGTAGACGACGTACTCCCCGAGATTGGCACGGAGCGTCGACCAGAATCGACGCCAGCCTGCGAGCACGCCGACCCCCTGACCCACCATCACCTGGGTGACGAACACGGTGGTAAACCGGTTCACGATGACGTAGACGAGGCCGAGTCCAAGGATCGCGAGTCCGTACAGGAGTCCCGCTACGGCCAGCGCTGGCGAAATCCCATCGGCGCTCGTCACCACCCACCAGATCGGGACCAGCACGGGAACGGAAACGGCCACGAGCAACGCCAGGCGAAACGCCAACAGCCGGATGCCCTGGCCGACGTTGCCGTTGGCGTAGCGCCGCAGTCGAACCTCGTCGTTGCGCAAGGATTCGATGAAGACGAACTCCATGATCGCCCCGATCAAGGCGTACAACAGCCAGAGCAAAAACAGGATACCAGCCAGGAACGCAAGCCCGATCAGGAACTCCTCGAAGGAGAGGTCATCGCCGAACTCGGCCTCCCACTCGGCCTCGAGATCCCCGAAGGAGATGTCTTCGTCCGTTTCGGCACCGATCCCCCCGACGTCACCGACCGGGAACCCCGTCCCACCGACGGTCAGCCCCCCAACGAAGAAGATGACGATCGCGAGTTTGAGCCACGTTCCCAGGTCGATCGGCGTCAACCGATCACGAGTCACGTCGATCGCGTCACCGAGATTGTCGATGGCATCCATTGCTTGGCGACCATACGTGTCGGATCGGGAAAATGCTGCGGATACGAACCCGGATCGGCCGACGGACACTCGAGCCCACGAGCAAGCGGTCCTATCGTCGGGCCGCATTTATGTGGCTCCCGTTTCAAAGGATCCATATGGACATCCGCCAGCTCGCTCGCGGCACGGTCGAGTGGTCCCGCATCGAGCGGGTCGTCCGGACCCTGGCGGACCGATACGACCTCGAGGAGGTCCGCGTCGAGTTCCTCGAGGCCGACAACTGGCTCTCGACGCCCTGTGTGATCAACGACGAGTACTTCGTCAAGATCGTCAGCCGACAGAACGCCCTCGTTCAGGGGGTGTTGACGGCCGGTCGGAACGTCGGCGCGTTCTCATCGGGGACCGAGGGATTTTTCGATCGGTTCGACACGCCCCTTCAGATGGTCGAACACGAGTACGAGGCCACCGAACGGATGCGAACGGTGGGAATGAACGCTCCCAGGCCCATCGACGCGTTCGAGGTCAACGGGCTGGGCGTACTCGTCCTCGAGTACCTCCCGGACTTTCAGACATTGGGGGGACTCTCCGACGAGGCCGTGGCGGACCTTTCGGTCCCCCTGTTCGAAACCCTGGCAACGCTGCACGAACACGGACTCGCCCACGGAGACTTGCGAGCGGAGAACGTCCTCGTCGCCGACGGCGACCTGTACTTCATCGACGCGACGAGCGTGACGGAGGGTCGGGTCGACGAGACGACAGCCTACGACCTGGCCTGCGGGGTGGCCATGCTCGAGCCACGGATCGGGGCTCAGCAGGCGGTCAACGCGGCGGCGACCGTCTACGACGGCGAAACCCTGCTTTCGGCGCGATCGTTTCTCGATTTCGTTCGGTTGCGACCCGATCACGATTTCGACTCGACGCAATTGCGGAGCGAAGTCGAGAAGGCCGCGGATATCGGACCACAGTGAGTGACTCAGCGGACGTGGCGAGACCCGAATCAGGCGCAAGTAGCAGGCTTTTTCATATTGGTCGGCGAAAATCTTGCCGTACATGAGCCAGCAATCATCCGAGCAGACCTACGGCCACTACATCGGGGGCGAGTGGACCGAGGGCGCCGGCAGCGAGACGTTCGACAGCGAGAACCCGGCGACGGGCGAATCGCTCGCGACGTTCCACCGCGGCACTGACGAGGACGTCGACGCCGCCCTCGAAGCGGCCGACGAAGCCTTCGACGAGTGGCGCAGCCTCTCGTACATCGACCGCGCGGAGTACCTCTGGGACGTCTACCACGAGCTGCGCGAGCGAACCGACGAGTTAGCGGAGGTCGTCACCAGGGAGTGTGGCAAGGAGATCAGCGAGGGACGCGCGGACGTCGTCGAGGCCTACCACATGGTCGAGTGGGCCGCCGGCAACGCCCGACACCCACACGGCGACGTCGTCCCCTCCGAAGTTGGTGCGAAAGACGCCTACATGCGCCGGAAACCGCGCGGCGTCATCGGCTGTATCACCCCCTGGAACTTCCCGGTCGCCATCCCGTTCTGGCACATGGCCATCGCGCTTGTCGAGGGCAACACCGTCGTCTGGAAACCCGCCGAGCAGACGCCGTGGTGTGGCCAGATCATCGCCGAGATGCTCGCGGATGCGGGTGTGCCCGAGGGCGTCTTCAACATGGTGCAGGGGTACGGCGACGCCGGCGCGGCGATCGTTGACGACCCGCGTGTCGACACCGTCCTCTTTACGGGCTCCGCGGAGGTCGGCCACGAGATTTCGGGCAAGGTCGGCGCCGAACCCGGGAAACTCGCTGCCTGTGAGATGGGGGGCAAAAACGGCATCGTCATCACCGAGGCGGCCGACCTCGACATCGCCGTCCACTCGGCGATCATGTCCTCGTTCAAGACCACCGGCCAGCGCTGTGTCTCGAGTGAGCGCCTGATCGTCCACGAAGACGTCTACGACGAGTTCAAGGCACGCTACGTCGAGTTGGCCGAGCAGGTCGCCGTGGGCGAACCCCTGGACGACAGCACGTTCATGGGCCCAGCCATCGAGCCCGAACACGTCGAGAAGATTCACCGGCACAACGAACTGGCGCGCAAGGAAGGCGCCGAGGTGCTGGTCGACCGCGCGGAACTCTCCGCCGAAGAGATTCCCGACGGCCACGAAGACGGCAACTGGGTCGGCCCGTTCGTCTACGAGATCGAGTACGACACCGACCTCCGGTGTCTGAAAGAGGAGTGTTTCGGCCCCCACGTCGCCCTGCTCGAGTACAGCGGCGACATCGAGGAGGCCGTCGAAATCCACAACGACACGCCCTACGGCCTCGCGGGAGCAATCATCTCCGAGGACTACCGCCAGATCAACTACTTCCGTGATCACGCCGAAATCGGGCTCGCGTACGCGAACCTGCCGTGTATCGGCGCGGAGGTCCAGCTCCCCTTCGGCGGCGTGAAGAAATCGGGCAACGGCTACCCGAGTGCGCGCGAGGCCATCGAGGCCGTCACCGAGCGGACCGCCTGGACGCTCAACAACTCCAAGGAGATCGAGATGGCCCAGGGACTTTCGGCGGACATCACGATCCAGGACGACGACTGATCCGAGTTCCGTGGGTGGTTCCTCGAGTGGCTGTTCACGGGGAACACGGCATACCGATTCGGTCGAAACGGATTGCTCGAGTGAGTTTCGCCTTTCGGCTCGAGTCGATGACCGAAGACGGTGTGTGAACGCCCGGTCACCCCGTGGACGAGCAGCAGGCGATGACATTTTGTGACTGCCTGGCATACTCGAGTGGCGGTGAGAACCAATGGGGGATGCACACAAACTCGACTGTGAGGCGGTGTCGGATACCTGCCGATTTATTATCCAGTCCGAGAACGAATCGGAAGCGATCGAACTGGCGACAACACACATGAAAACGGTTCACGACCAGGACCTCTCCGAGCGAGAACTCCATGAGGACCACCTGCAGGTCGTCTGAACGAGCACGGTATACCGAGACACCCTGATCGCCACCGCGAGGTGGTCGGGTGCGAACTATCGTAACAATTGAAACGATTTATACACCCTCACAGTGAGCCATGGTCTCCTGAGGGTGTGTGCAATGACGTTCAGTGGCTACTATAGCGTCACTGCCCATCGAAGGACAGGAGCCATACGCGCTGGTCTGGTGTGGGGTGTCGACAGTCCACAGCAACGACGATACGCGGGCCGATTGCAGTGGGCCCTCGAGTGGTATGCTGTATAAAGAGCATCAATACTCTTGCCAGACCGCGCCTAGAGTTCGACGAATGCAACGCAGTTGGATCCGGAAGCACCTGAAGTGGCCACTGTTGTACGTGATGTCGGTTGGATATATCGTCGCTGGAATTACCCACTTCCTCGTGCCGGAGGCGTTCGCACAGATCGTCCCGCCGTTCGTGCCCTCCCCCCTCGCCATGGCGTATCTCTCGGGGCTCGCCGAAATCGTCCTCGGGGTTGGGCTGTTGATTTCCCGAACTCGAAAACTGGCAGCCTGGGGGGTCATCGCGTTGCTCATCGCAGTGTTCCCGGCGAACATCTACATGGCCGTCAGCGACGTAACCGTGACAGGCGTCTTCGGGACGACCCTCGAGCCGTCACCCGCCGTCCGCTGGGGTCGCCTGCCCCTGCAGATCGTCCTCATCGTCTGGGCCTGGTGGTACACCCGTCCTATGCCGGCGCGATAGTCGACTCTCGATGAGAGAGCCCACCTGATCGAACTGCGAACACTGCGTTCTCGACCCTGCCCTCGCCTGCGCTTCGAAGCCCTTATGCCCGCCACAGGGATATCACGAGGTAACTCGTCGAGAGCGGGCTTCGGCGGGCACCTGTTCGGCAGCCGCCACAGGGATGGAATGTGGGCCCTCGAGGCCTGAACCAACGACGCCCGCGGATACACTATGGCACGAAGCGTCTACTCCCACATCAAGGAGGCATGGAAGACCCCGGGCGACGGCAAGCTCGGCGAACTGCAGTGGCAACGAAAACAGGAGTGGCGAAAACAGGGCGCCATCGAGCGCATCGAGCGCCCCACCCGACTCGACAAAGCGCGAGAACTCGGCTACAAGGCCAAACAGGGCATCGTTCTCGCCCGTGTCGCCGTCCGCAAGGGCAACGCACGCAAGCAGCGACACAAGGCCGGTCGCCGAACCAAGCGTCAGGGCGTCAACCGCATCGGACGCCGCAAGAACATTCAGCGCATCGGCGAAGAGCGCGTCTCCCGGAAGTACCCCAACCTCCGTGTGCTCGGCAGCTACTGGGTCGGCGAAGACGGCAGCCAGAAGTGGTTTGAAGTGATCCTCGTCGATCCGAACCACCCTGCCATCGAGAACGATGACGACCTCAATTGGATCTGTGACGACACACACAAGAACCGTGCGTTCCGCGGACTGACCAACGCCGGCAAATCCAACCGCGGCCTCAACAACCGCGGCAAAGGCACCGAGAAGGTCCGCCCGTCGCTCTCGAGCGGCAAGCGCGGGTCCGAGTGATTCAGCAGTAAACAAGTCCGGTTTTCCGGTCTATCACGCCGACCACCGGACGGTCGGCGCCGTCACGGACCATCGATCTCCACCGTGCCCCGGCAACCAGCGGTACAGTACCACAGGACCCCCGGTGAGCCATCGGCCCCGGCTGTGTTTCTTGATCGCCGGGAGAGACACCGACATTTAACCACCACCACCGCGTACGGTCGCGTATGTCGAAACGAATTCTCCTGCCGGTCGACGAATCGGATCGCGCCGCTGACGCCCTCGAGTTCGCCCTCGAGGAGTTCCCGGACGCGACTCTTGTTGCACTGCACGTTCTCGATCCCGCCGATCTCTATGGCGCGACGGGGTTCGAGGGCGGGGCGATGGTCAACTACCAGGACCTGCACGAGCGGAGTCAGGAGCGCGGCGAGACCCTACTCGAGGACGTCGCCGAAACGGCAGCCGACCACGGGGTCGACTGCGAGACAGAGTTAGTGATTGGGAGCGTCGCCCGCTCGATCGTCGATTTCCTCGAGGATGGCGACATCGATCAGATCGTCATCGGGAGTCACGGTCGAACCGGCGCGAGTCGGATCCTGCTGGGGAGTGTCGCCGAGACTGTCGCGCGGCGTTCGCCCGTGCCGGTGACGATCGTCCGCTGATCTGTGGTCACGTGGTTCTGAGGGTCCGGGCGGGTGAGACGGGCCACCTCGATCAGTAACCGGCCGACCGATCGACGCACGCCGGCGGCTCGAACGGCGTCGCCAGCTCGAGCAACTGCACAAGCATTCTGGCGGTTGCCCCCCAGACCGTGTAGCCGTCGACGTGAAAGTAGTGGACGACGATGTCGCCGTAGTGGGGGTGATCACGCCGCTCGGCCTCGTAGTTGGCGGGGTCCAGCAAGCCCGAGAGCGGCAGCACGGCAATCTCGGCAACCTCCGATTCGTCGGGCCGATACTGCCGGTCGGGAATCCGCCCCACGAAGGGCGTCACGGCGTACTCCGTCACCGTTCGAATGTCGTCGAGGCGACCAACGATCTCCACCGTCTCGGGTTCGAGGCCGATCTCCTCGTATGCTTCGCGGAGCGCGGTCTCGAGCAACGAGTGATCCTCGGGTTCGACGCCGCCACCGGGGAAGCTCATCTGACCCGCGTGTTCACCCAGGTGGTCTGCCCGCCGGGTGACGAGGAGGTGGTCCTCGCCGTGGCGATCGACGATAGGGGCCAAGACGGCCGCGGTGTGGGGCTGGTCGTCGATACCCTGATGATCGTGGGCGGCGACCGGCTCGAGCGTGAATCGTCGGGTCGTCATGGCTCCATCACAGGGGGGTGCCCGGCGATCTTGGGACGAGACGTGGTGACTCTCCGCACGCTTACCCCTCCTCGAGTGCCGTCTCGAGTCGATCGCGCTCGGCGGCGAGGTCGACCGGGGCCCAGGCTTCGAGGTCGTAGCTCAGGTCGAGCAGGAACTCGAGTGAGCGACGGTCGCTCGCGTCTCCGTTGGTGGCAGTCTCGGCGACGCCGCCACTGCCCCGCGTGGTGTCGTCGACGCCGTCTACTCGCGCTCCAGCAGCGCTTTCAGCAGTGAGGGCCACCTCGACGTCACGCCTGAACCGCCTTTCGGCCGCCGATCCGACGGCCGCCCGGTCCGGGTGTCGCACCGGTACGTCGAGGATATGCGGTACGTCTTCGGCGTGATCCGGCGTGTAGGGAAACGCCGTCGGTCCGGGCACCAATAGCGGTTGCTCCAGGTCCGCGAGGGGGGGCGTCGTCGGCTCGTATCGAATCAGCGCGTAGTCCTCGATCGCCGCTTCGACCGCGGCCGCCGTCGCTTCCCTATCGACGGACTGGCCGTCGGCTCGGTAGGCCACCTCCTCGAGAGCCGTCTCGAGTTCCGCGCTGGTCAGCCCACCGAAGAGGTCGACCACGCCCGCGAGTTCGTCCGCGGTCCGGTCCATGGGTGAGCAAACGGGTGATGGGGAGATAAAGACAACGAGACGGTCACTCCCCCGCCGAGGGTTCGAGTGGGTCGTTTCGTTGGGTGCCCGCCGCACCCCTCGACTCCGTCGTCCAGGCTGTCGTGGCTTCGCGAACCGCGGTCCCGTCGAGCGTCGTCTGATTCCAGGCCGGGAGTCGCGAATCGGCTGGCGGTCGCTCGAGTGACTCGGCGTAGCGATCGACCTGGGCACGCTCGGCATCGGCGTCGTACGTCAGTTCGTTGAACGCGGCATCCGCCCGGTACTGTTCCACCAGCCGATCGGCGGTTTCCCTGTAGGCCGACGGCAGGGACTCGTAGTCGATATCGACGCCCCCGTTCTCGAGCACCCGGAGCAAGGCGGTTGCCACCGCACGGCTCATCCCCTCGAGGCCATCGTCGCCATCGACGACCCGGTGTTCGTGGCGGTGGATACCGAGATCAACTTGTGCCGAGCCGTCGAACCCGGCGGTCCGGAACGCGTCACCGAGTGTCGCGACCTCCAGGCCCCAGGATCGCGGCGGCCGAAGGGCTCTCGCGAGCTCGGTCGTCATCGCGAATTCGCCGGCCAGCGCATATCTGAACGCGCCGAGATACTCGAGGATGGGCTCGTCGTGATTTCTGGCTAGTGTCCGGATGGTCGGTTCGTAAAAGAGTCGGCAGAGTCGCCCGTAGAGACGTTCGTTCTCGACTCTCGCGTAGTACCCCTTCGAGAACTCGTAGCCGGCAGCCAGGGGCCTGAGCAACCGGGCGACGTGGTCGGCTCGGTAGCTCGTCGCGTCGGCGTCGTGGACGACGACGTACTCCACATCGTCGTACTCGAGGACGGCACCGAGTGCGAGCCACACGTCCCGACCTTTGCCGAGTGAGCCATCGAGGCCTTGGGCCGTGAGAACCTCCCGAACCTCGGGTGCGGTACACCAGTGGACCGACACGGGGAGATCGAAGGACTCGAGCCAGACGCGCATGTCGTCGATTCGGTCGGGGTCGGCCCGGACCGGGACCACCACGCGATTCGGACTGGGCTCGATCGATTCGAGTGCGGTGAGTACGCCAGTCGCCGCCGGACTGTCGTGTTCTCGGTCAGTCATCGGGACCACGATAGCCGCCCGTTCGAGTACCGCCTCGAGGCCCTCGAACCCGACCGGTTGTGCGGAGAGGTGGTGCAGGGTGGCGATGCGCTCCTGAGCGTACTCCATTGACCGTTCGTTTGGCTCGAGCGCCATAACGCCCACGACTCCGGCGATTCGGACGATACTCACTCTCGTGGCTCGTGACGGGCTCCGGGAGGACCAGCCGTCGGGAGTTTACCGGCCACGTCGAGGACGACCATGACGGCGAGCGCCACCAGTATCGCGGCCGCGAACAGCAGGAAGGATCGATGAAAGCCGATCCCTCGACCGACGAGCGTCCCCAGAATAACGCTCCCGGTTGCCTGGATCGGCATCATCGTCCCGCTGAAAAGCGCGTAAGCGCTGCCGCGGCTTTCGTCAGGTAGGGAGGCGAGCATGTAGGTATCTATCGCCGGGAAGAGACTGTGGATGATGTAACCAAGCACCACACTCATCACGAGGAGCCCGAGTGCACCCTCGATTCGCGTGAGAGCCACCAGGCCGATGGCAAACGAACCGATAACGCTGAAGACGACCGGGAGGATCCTGACCCGATCGACGATCCAGCCGGTGATGAAGAAGGCCGGGACGCCGGCCGCAAAGAGGACCGTCAGATACGTCTGGGCTCGACCCTGCGAGAAGCCTCGAGTCTCCACGAGGAAGGTGACGTAAAAGTTGAACACGCCGTTCCAGACCAGTCCAACGGTGCTGACGATCGCGACCCCCGTCACGATGATCGGCCACTGGTCGCGCAGTGCCGTCCACAGTCGTCGATCCTGCCCGCCAGCCTCCGGGAGCGTTGTCCGGCGGGCAGTCACGAACAGGGTCACAGTCGAGAGAAGCGCCGCCACCGAAATCGTCAGGAACACCGCACGCCACGCCGCAATCGGCCACGGTACCGCGAAGTACGCGACAACCAGGAGCGGCGCACTCACGGCGGCAACCTGGCTCGAAGTCCCGTGAATGCCGATCACGCGACCGACTCGTGCGGGGAACAGTTCGCTCACGAGTGGATTCGCCGACACGAAGTAGACACCGCTGGCGACGCCCATGGTCAGCGCTCCGATGTAGAGCATCGAAAGTGTCTGGGCCGTCGCCGCGAACGCCGAGGAGACCGTCAAGACGCCCCCAGCCACGAGAACGACCCAGTGACGTGGCACCTTCGTCAGCACGTAGCCGGTCGGTAACCGAAGCGACGCGCTCCCGATCCACACCAGTGTCGCGAGCAAACCCACCGCCGCCTCACTCGCTCCGAAGGTCGTCCGGAACGGCTCGAGCAGGGGCGCATAGATGACTCGCGCCATGTTCACGAGAAAGACCATCGCCAGAAGCGACCCGAATACCTGCGTCCGACCGTCGGCGAGTCGAGTCGCCACTGACACCATACACAGCACCTGGTCCCGAGTGGTGTCAACACTTTCGAACCGAAACAAGCTCGAGACACCGGTCTTTTTCTTCCCCTCGTTCGTACGGGGAGCATATGAAATCAGTCCGGAAGGCACTCCGTGACGGGGAACTCGACAAAGACACCTACGAGCGGGTCACCTGCAGTGAGTGCGACAAGCCACTCAAGACAGAAAACGACCCGGACTCGATCAGCACGATCCGGCGCTGCCCAGACTGCGAGAAGGAGTGGAAAGAGATCCGCTAGCGCTGCCCGTTACCCGCGAAGACATCGTCGAACGCATCCGCTCCGAGCGGGTCGTACCGACCAGCCCCCACGTTCTCCTCGACGTGTTCTGGCCGGCTCATGCCGACCAAAGACGTGGTCACACCGGGAGCCGAGCGCGCGAAGTTGATCGCTCGCTGGACGGTCGTCTCGCCCTCGAGGACGGCTGCGACGTCGGATGGCATGGTTCGGGCGAGATCACCCTGTCCGATGCTCGCACTCGTGAATACGTCGAGCCCTGCTTGCGCTGCGAACCACAGCGTACTCTGTGGTCCATCCGGTCCTGGCTGTGACTGAACGGTGAATGCGTCGGCCATCGCCACGTTGAACGGCAGCTGGACTGCCCGAAAGTGGGTCCCGCCGCTGTCGGCCTCCCTGGCCGCCGCCCGTGCCCGCTCGACGATCGCGGGCAACGACAGATACGAGGAGTGGTCCTCGGGGACCCGAAAGGCGTCCCAGGTCGCCACGCCGTAGTGGCCGATGTCACCCGCCAGCGCTCGTTCCTCGAGGCGAAGGAAGGTTTCCTCGAGCTGTTCGTAGACGGCCTCACGGGAGCGCGCTCGCAGCTGCGTCTCCGGATTGTGGATGTAGTAGCAATCGATATCCGTCCCGAGGTTCTCGAGTGATCGATCCAGCTGGTCATCGATGTAATCCGGGGCGAGACAGTGGCTGCCTGCGGCGAGATCCGCCCGATCGACAAGGCCCGGGTCGACGTACGTCTCCTCGACGTAGCGCCCAGGATCTTCCGGTCGGTGCCCGTCGAACGGGACGAAGCCCCCCTTCGTCGAGACGAAGATGGCATCTCGAGCCACGTCGGTCGCCTCGATCGCCCGACCGACAGCGCGTTCGCTTCGCTGACAGCGATAGTTGATCGCGGTGTCGACGACGTTACAGCCCAGTTCGAACGCCCGCTGTATCGCCGCCTCGTAGCGCTCGTCGACGGCGTCGGTCGGGTCACCAAGATAGGTGCCGAGCCCGATGCTCGAGACCAGACCGTCGCCGTAGCGTCTGAAGTACGTCCGGCCGAACTCCTCGTACCGTTCGTCCCGGTAGTCCCAGGTCGCCGCTTCGGTGGCCATACGCGGACTTGGGCCTCGAGAGCTAAAGAGTGGGGCACTCTCGGGTTGATCATCAATCACGACATCCAATCGACGGCCGCTCGATCAGGACCGCTCGCCGGCCATCGCCGAAAAGATGCGCTGTTCGAACTCAGCTTTCGTCACGCCGTCCGAGGGACCGAGGCCGTTCATGTGCTCGATCGAGAGCGTCCCCCCACCCATGCGTGCGTGTCCGCCAGCACTTGCCATTGGAATGTCGCTGACGGCGTGTCGAAGCGCCTCGCCCATGTGCACGCGGTCGTCCCGCGAGCGACCGGAGAGGTGCATCGTGCCGTCGTTCGCCCCGTAGACGACGACGGCCGTCACCCCCTCGAGGTGCATCAGTTCGTCCGCGGCCTGTGGGATGGCGTCGACGTTCGAAATCTCGCCGACGTTACAGATCGCAAACGCACCTTCCACACGCTTTTTTTGTATCGCCTCGGCTTTGATCTGCAGCACCTCGTCGCTGACCGAGGGATTGGCGATCCGGTCGAGTTTCTCCTCGTCGATCCGCGGGAAGAGAAAGGAGGCGGCATCGAAATCCGCATCGGAACAACCCTTCGTGAGGTGGTTGGTGTCCGAAAAAATTCCGTACAGCAGCCCGGTCGCGAGATCCGACGTGAGTTCGATCGGTGCCTCCTCGTCATCATCCGGCCCCCGCACCCCGATCGACTCGAGGTACTCGACGAGGATCGTCGAGGCGGCACCATACTCGGTCCGGACGTCGGTGAATGCCGTCCCACTCCCGTTTCCGGGGTGATGGTCGACGACGATCAGTGGTTCGACCAGTTCCGACCCCGTGAATCCTCGAGCGGTGTTGTGGTCGACCAGCACGACCGTCTCCTCCTCGATATCCGAGGCCGATTCGATCGTCTCGAAGTCGACCTCGAGCACCGTTCGAAACGCGCGATTCTCCTGATGACGAATCTCGCCTGGATGATAGTACGTCGTCTCGGTATCGACGCTGTCGGCGATCGCCGCGACCCCCATTGCCGACGCCATGGCGTCCGGATCCGGATTCGGGTGCATGACGATCGCCACCTCGTCCTGTTTCCTGAGCAATCGACGCAATCGGTTCGCCGGCGAGCGACTGAACCATCGAAAGACCCACCAGCCACCGAGGATGAGCGCCACGAGTCCGACGAGAACCAACGATAGCACCAGTGGATCCATTGTCTCGACCGTCTCGACCACGCCCACCATCGAGTCCGATGTGGCCGTTCCGGCATCCAGTGGTCGAGCGATCCCCACGCCCCGGGTGTGCATATTCGTGACTCAAATCCCACACTCAAGAAGGTTACCCTCATTCTCGATCGTTCACGACGTGTCGAAATCGGATGCAACCGGTCAGCTGGCGCTTAAACCGCCGTATAGGCGTCAATGGCGGCCCGATACCCCTCCCGATAGGTCGGATACTCCAGCGCATAGCCCAGCGAGCGAAGCCGCTCGTTCGAACACCGTTTGCTCGTCAGAACCCGTCGTCTGACTGCCTCCGAGAGGTCCCCCGCCTCGAGACGCTCGGCCTTCGTTCGTTTCGGCGGTTCCGGCTCGCCACACTGGGCCGCCAGCCAGTCCGCGAACTCCCACTTCGAGACCGGTTCGTCGTCGACGACCTGCACGACTGCCCCGCGTGCCAGGTCGCGCTCGAGCAGGAATTCGACGGCGCCCGCCGCGTCGTCGCGATGGACCATATTCAGGTAGCCCGCCGTGACCGGCCCCTCGAGATACCGCTGGAGGCGGTATCGATCCGGGCCGTACAGTCCGGCGTAGCGAGCGACCGTGCCCTCGAGACCGTAGTCGGCGGGACGCTCGAGGGCGATTCGCTCGGCTTCGGCGAGCACGGCCGTCTTTTCCGTCGTCGGCTCGATCGGCGTCTCCTCGTCGACCCACCCCCCGTCGTGATCCCCGTGGACGCCCGTCGAGGAGGTGTAGATCAGCCGATCGGGGGCGTGCTCGCGTTCGCCGAAGGCGTCGATGGCCGTTTTCAACCCCTCAACGTACACTCGGCGGGCTGCGTCGGCCCCTCGGCCACCGCTGCTGGCGGCGAACACGATCGCGTCCACGTCTGGTACCGCCTCGAGATCGCCTGCGCTCGTGACGTCGGCCTGTACAGCCTCGAAACCGGCGGTCTCGATCGCTTCGATTCCCGCGTCCGATCGACGGACGCCAACTGGATCGTGTCCCGCTGCGAGCAACTGCCGGCCAAGCTCGAGGCCGACGTATCCACAGCCGAGTATTGCCACGCGCATAGCTGAATCCAGGGAGGGGACTGTCATAACGGTGCTGCTCTCTCACTGGAGCGGCGTCGGGAGCCAGCCCCCTAGACGAACTCAGCGCGTTCGATTCGCGATCGCATACTGCACCCGCACGAACTCCTCGAACGACATCGGGGCCCGCCGCTCGATCTTCTGTTGGACTTCCTTGGCGTCGAGATCCATCTCGAGGTCACCCGCCAGCGTATCGACGTCGAGGACGGCCGTCGTCATGCCCAAGAGGAGGTGTTCACAGGCCATCGTCTCGATCGTCTCGGGATCGGGCTCACCATCACCCAGTGCCTGGATCGAGGCCGCTTCCTCGAGGGTGAGCGAGATTGGGTCACCCTCGAGAATGGCCTCGAGTCGCTCCGCCTCGATCTCGGTATTGGTCGCTGCCGCGTCGATACCGCTCCCCTCGAGGATCGTTTCCAGATCGGCGAGGTACTCCTCGCGAAGTGCACTCGGGGAGGCTGGGGCCTCGAGTCGCTGTTCGTAGAACATACTCGAGTGTGGGGTGGTGGCGACCAAAGTGGTTGTTGTTCTGTGGGTTGGGCGAGTGAGTTCGGTACGCATATTAGTTAATTCAATTCCAAAGATTCTTATCCTTATCCCGATACCGTGGATTCAATGGATCCCCAGACCAGGCGGCGCTGGCTGGCGACCTGTGTCGGTACCGGCGTGGCCGGACTCGCAGGTTGTACCAGTCGTGGTGGCGACGATTCGGACTCGAGTGACGATCGCAGTGATGACGGTATCCAGACGGACGACAGCGATGACGTCCCCCTGGATATCGGTGACGAGACGGATGAGCCGGCCCCCGACGAATGGTTGATGACTGGGGTGGACCTCGAGAATACGGGGTATCATCCGAC
>LKND01000079.1 GCA_001564275.1 Natrialbaceae archaeon Tc-Br11_E2g14
ACGGGCAACCCTCGACGAGGAGACCGACGCGCTCGAACGCAAAATAGACGAAAGCGCCGACACCCTGGCGACGCTCCGGGCGGACGTAGACGACCTCGAGTCCACCAGTGCGACCCAAGCCGGGGTGGGGACGCTCAGAACCGACCTCGAGGCGGATCTCGGTGGGCTCGAAGACGAGGTATCGGGTATCGAAGGTAATCTCGACGAACTCGAGGGTGAGGTCTCGGGACTGGCGAAATCACTCGAGGCCCTCGAGGACCGGGTCGTGGAGCTGGAAGGGGCTGTCGAGGCCGATACCGAGCAATCAGCTCCCGTCGACGAGTCGGCGATGGAATCCGTCCGCGACCAGATGACGGCCCTCGAGAGCCGACTCGAGGCGATCGAATCGGCCGACGGCGCATCTTCGGGAGCACCAGGGTCTGTCGCGGAAGGATCGGCGGAGCGTGGCGGTGAGACGCGGGGAGCCGCTAAACCAAGGCTGGCGTCGATGGCGGGCATTGGTGGTGGGAGCGCCGGCGTCGTTGCCGGGGCCACGGCAGCGCTCACCGGGGCCACTGCGATCGGTGTCGGCATCGTGGTGATCGGGATCGTTCTGCTCGTGTTGGGGGGCGTGGTGGCCGATTCCTGATCGGCAGGTCACGGACTCGGGCTCACCGTGGGGAGTGAATCCTGGTCGTCACCTCACGAGCCTCGAGGGTTGCTATCGCATTGACTGGGCGGTGCCGAAAGCCGAACACGAATCGACAACGATGGGAACGTTTAACCTGCTCATGGACGATGGTCTCGATATTCATGGGCGAACAGCCACCAGAGCCGACAACCGATGGCGGTACCGACTCAGGCGAGGAACTCGAAGCGCGACTCGCGGCGGGTGAGAGCTACGATCCGCCCGAATCGTTCGTCGAGCAGGCGAACGTGAACGATCCCGAGATCTACGAGGAGTTCGAGGAGAACTGGCCCGATTGCTGGGAACGGGCCGCAGACCTCCTCACGTGGTTCGAGGACTACGAGACCGTTCTCGAGGACGACGATGCGCCGTTTTATCGATGGTTCACTGGGGGCGAGGTGAACGCCTCGTACAACTGTCTCGACCGCCACGTCGAAACTGGGGGGAAAAACCGGGCAGCGATCAAGTGGGAGGGCGAACTTGGCGAGACGCGCACCTACACCTACGGCGACCTGCTGTACGAGGTCGAGGCGTTCGCCACAGCCCTCCGGGACCTCGGCGTGGCCGAGGACGACGTGGTGACGCTTTACATGCCGATGATCCCCGAACTTCCGATCGCCATGCTGGCCTGTGCACGCATCGGCGCTCCCCACTCGGTCGTGTTCGCCGGATTCTCCGCCGACGCACTCGCCACCCGAATGAACGCCGCCGACAGCGAGTATCTCGTCACGTGCGATGGCTACTATCGACGCGGGGACGCCCTCAATCACAAGGAAAAGGCGGACAAGGGGCTTCGCGGCGTCGAACAGGACGTCGAAACCGTGATCGTCGACCGACTCGGCGACGAACTCAACCACTTCCTCGGCGAGCACGCCCACGACTACGACGAACTGGTTCGTGCTCACGAAGGTGCATCCGTCGAGCCAGTCTCTCGAGACGCCGAGGACATGCTGTTTCTGATGTACACTTCGGGAACGACGGGCCAACCCAAGGGCGTGAAACACACGACCGGCGGGTACCTCTCCTACGCTGCCTGGACCACCCACGCCGTGCTGGACGTCAAACCCGAGGATACCTACTGGTGTGCCGCGGACATCGGCTGGATTACCGGCCACAGTTACATCGTCTACGGGCCGCTGGCGCTGGGGACGACGACGATGATGTACGAGGGAACCCCCGATTACCCCGAAAAGGATCGCCTGTGGGAACTCCTCGAGAAGAACGACGTCGATATCTTCTACACCGCTCCCACGGCCATCCGGGCGTTCATGAAGTGGGGGAAACAGTACCCCGAGGGCCGCGATCTCTCGAGTCTCCGGCTGCTGGGAACGGTTGGTGAACCGATCAACCCCCGTGCCTGGCAGTGGTACTACGACCACATCGGCGGCGGGGAGTGCCCGATCGTCGACACCTGGTGGCAGACCGAAACCGGTGGCATGATGATCACGACGCTACCCGGTGTCGGCGAGATGAAACCCGGTGCCGCCGGACCGCCACTTCCCGGTATCGACGCACAGGTCGTCGATGCCGTGGGGGGTCCCGTCGACCCGGGGAACGCTGGCTACCTCACGGTCCGACGGCCCTGGCCAGGGATGCTACGGACGCTCTACAACAACGACGATCGCTTCATCAACGAGTACTGGCGCGAGTACTCCGACGAGGACGCCGACGAGTGGGTCTACTTCCCAGAGGACGGCGCGAAACTCGACGAGGACGGTTACATAACGATCCTCGGGCGCGTCGATGACGTGATCAACGTCTCCGGGCACCGGTTGGGGACGATGGAGATCGAGAGCGCCATCGTCGGCGTCGACGGCGTCGCCGAGGCGGCCGTCGTCGGTGGTGATCACGACGTCAAGGGGAACGCCGTCTACGCCTACGTCATCCTCGAGGATGGGCAGGATCCCACGGAATCGATGCGCGATCGAATTGTCGGCGGCGTCGAGGACGCCATCGGCCCGATCGCACGCCCCGAGGCGGTCGTCTTCACACCCGAGTTACCCAAGACCCGCTCGGGGAAGATCATGCGGCGGCTCCTTGAGGACATCGCGAGCGGGGAGGAACTCGGCGAAACCTCGACGTTGCGGAATCCGGAGGTCGTCGAGGATATCGCCGAATCTGTCGGCGAGTGAACGGCGTTGTCGTACCGATGTGCTGTCCCTCGCCGACAGGTGGCGGGCGATCGTTGCCATGGGAAACCACAACCTCCACGGGCTGATCGACCGGGAACCGTCACCGATTGCCAGTAAACAGGTTTATTATTTATCCGCCTGAATACCAGCCCGCTATGGCAGACGAATCCGATCTCCGCGAGCAGTTCACCGAGGCGTTCGAAGGCGCAGACTATCCGATCTCGAGCCCGATGGATCTCGTGCCGGCGCTGCCGAACGGGCCAGGCACGAAGTTCGAGTCCGGTGAGTTCTCGATGACGGCTATGGAATTGAACACCAAACTCTCCGGCGGGGACTTCCCCTACGAGAGCGTCGACGCGTTCGTCGACGACATCGTCGAGGAACTCGAGGACCAGGAGTACCTCTAATCACCCCGACCGACGCGCTGTCGCCACCCGAGGCTCGACGTTGTCTCAGCGGGTGTGAATCGTGGCGATCTCTTCGTGCCCACAGCACGGGCAGGTGGTGGTGGTTCCGTCGACACCGGTCCCGCAGTGTCGACACTCGTGTATCATCCCCCCGCTCGTTTCCCGAAAGAGTAGTGACTTGACCGTCTCGATCATCCCATCCCTGTGCGCATCCACGAGGAGTGTTATCATAAGTCCCCGTGTTCGTTCACAGCCCGTGTCTGTCGTGCGTACCGTCACTCGAGTGGTGTCCATTGGGGAGCCTTCGGGCGGAGTGGCCGGTTGTTATATAACTGATGTCTGCATAGCAATATTCGTGATAGTGGACGGGTCAGCCCGGTTGCCGCTCGTGTGTGACTCACATTCGACTCGCTCCGCGACCTCGCCTGTCCACTGCGTCGTCAACGACCGTCAGGTCGACAACCGAACTCATCCCGCGGTTTCACCGGTATGGTAGCACGAAAGCCAGGTGACGTGGTCGGTATCTGTCATCGCTCCGCCGTCTCGATAGCGGAGACGCTACGCGCGGAGATCGACGAACCGGCTCGAGTGTTCGACGGTCTCGACTCGCTTCGAGCGACGCTCGAGAACGGGTCTCGGTTCCCGATCGTAGTGATTGGTGATGACCCCGAATGGGTGTCGAACGCTCTCGAGGTGGCCCGCGCCGCCGACGTGCCAACCGTGGTTGCCCCGCCAACTGGGAGCGAACGACTCGCCACCGTTGCCATCAGAGGCGGGGCGGAGGATTACGTGCCACTTGGCGATGCGGTCGACGCTTCGGACCGAGTCACCCAGGTCCTCGAGACGGCCAAGATGGAACTGACCGACTCCGTCGAAACGGTGCTGGATATCGTCAGCACGACCCTGCCGGACGAAGTGTTCGTTCTCGATGCATTTGGGACGTATCTAGATAATTCCGTTCGGCCGGACTCGGCGGATCTCTACACCGCATCGCCGGAGGAACTGATCGGACAAACGCTGTGGGACGCCTTCGACGACGACAAGGCCGACCAACTTTACGGTGTCCTCGAGGCGGCACTCGAGGGCGAGACGGTCGAAACGATCCGGTACGAGTTGGATACGACCGAGGGTATCCGCCAATTCGAGGCGCGGGTCATCCCCATCACGGACGAGGCCTCCCGTAATCGCGTCGTCTGGCTCGCACGCGACCTGGACGAGCGAGACAGTCGCGAACTGGCGCTCCAACAGCGCCGAGACCGCCTGGATTTACTCGATCGGATCAACTCGGCGGTTCACCGTGTCGTCAAGACGCTCGTGGAGGCTCCAACCCAGGCCGCCGTCGAGCGTGAAGTCTGTGACCAGCTCGTCGCTTCTGACCTCTACTGTGGTGCGTGGGTTTCTCACCCCTCCGGTGATGGCGATGTCGTTTACCAGACCGGTAGCGGCTCGGCGCAGTCGTACCTCGAGGCGATCCAGGAACTGGATCTCGATCAGGATCGTCCGGTCACGCGGGCGCTCCGGGAAAATCGCATCCACTCGAGTAACGAACTGCTGACGGGATCAGTCCTCAGCGGGGACCTGCTGGAAGCCGCGCGGGAACACGACGTCAACGCGGCCATCGCCGTTCCACTCGCCCACGGCGACAGCGTTCACGGTGTCTTGACAGTCCTGGCCACCCGAACCGACGCCTTTGGCGACCGCGAGAAGGAAGCGTTCACCCTGCTCGGAGACACGATCGGGTTCGCGATCAGTGCCATCAAGAACCGACGGTTGCTCTTCGCAGACGCCGTCACGCTTCTCGAGGTCTCGATCGAGGGCGGGGATTCACTCGCGTTCGACCTGACCCGCAAGTACGACTGTCAGTGTACACTCGAGTGGTCTGGTGGCACCGCTGACGGGCAGACGTGTCAGTACGTGCGTCTCGATGGGCTGGACGGGCAGACGCTGCTCGAGGAGGCCAGGGCTCACGAGACGGTCGAAGAATGCCGACTGATCCACGACGGTGAGACGTCCGGGACGATCGAGATTCGCCTCTCCGAATCTGCCGTCCGGACGTTGATGGGATATGGGGCGACGATCCGCGACGTCACGGTCGAAGACGGTGAAGCCACGGTCACGGTAGAGGTGTCCCGGGACACGCCGACACGCGAGATCATCGAGGCCCTCCAGCGGGTCTACGAAAACACCCGCTTGATCTCGAAACGTGAGGTCGATCGATCGGTGATGACGGCCGCGGACAGACGGAACCGAATCCTCGACCGGCTGACCGAGAGACAGCTCACCGCACTCAGAGTCGCCTACTACGGGGGATACTTCGACTGGCCGCGTGGGAGTACCGGCGAGGAGATCGCCGAGGCGATGGACATTTCCCCACCGACGATGCACCAGCACCTCCGCCGGGGGCTCGAGGAGCTACTGGCGGACTTCTTCGACGCCGAAAACGTGGAGTGATGGCGTCTGTTGGACCGTGTTGTCGGTGATTACCGATACTGGATCCACAATCACCCGGACACGACGACAGCAACCGGCTGCTTCCACGGAGCAGGTCGGTGGTTAGAGGTGATGGCCACGGCTCGCGCTCGAGGAAAACGCCTCTTCGTGGTCGAATCCCGTCTCAGGCAGGAACAGCCGCGCCCTTCTTTCGCGTGACGTAGCCCGCGATCCGGTTGCGAACGCCCTTCGATTCGATGTTGGTGAGCTTGGTGACGCTGTCTTTGTTCTGCTCGAAGTCCGTCGTGAACGCCTCCGGATATCGCTCGAGAAGGACGTTCCCGGTCTTTTTGATGTAGGCCGGTTTGATTGCCATACCAACGTCTTTACCGAGGGGCTTCTAAAGCCATTCGTTCTCGCGGCGGCGCGTTTCGGCGGGATTCCAGGAACCGCTCTCGACGAGTCTGGCGAACGCACGCCGTTCGGCTGGCCCTCCCGTGCGGTCGACGACGTCGAGACAGTGTGCAAGCCGCGCCTCGAGGACGGCGTCGTCGTATCCGGATACGCCGAGTCTCGAGGCGGCGACCGTCGCCTCGATTACCGCGCCGAAGCCGCGATTGATCGGCGTCACAGCCGTCCGTTCGACGGCGGCAGCTGACGGCTCGAGCGCCCATCGCTCCCAGTCGGTCCCGCCAGTGTTGCCCGTTTCGAGCGACTCGACCTCGATGCGTGCCCAGGCCTGGGCCGAATCGAGCAGCGGTTCCTCCCGTTCGGTGATCGTCATGGCGGCGGCGACGAAGTCCTCTGGGTCGTGGACGAACTGGACGTACCCTTCGCCCTGCCTGTGGAAGTTCCGCCGCGTTCTGGTGTTGCCCCAGGTCCGTGCCGTGGCGGGTTTTCCGTCCGCAGCCTCGCCAGGACTGTCGTCTCCGCTTGTGTCGGCAGGTGGATCCTCGGGGGCGAACACCCCCAGCGCCGCCACGTTCCACAGACCGTTCGGTCCGAGGGTGGTGACGATGGTTTCGGTCACGCCGCGCAACTTGAGGGGCCATTCCGTCCCGTCGACGGGGCGTCCCTCCTCGCTGGCTGTCCCCTCGTCTGCGTCCATACCGTTTCTCGCCGACGCCTCACAAAAGGTCTGTCGGGGGCTGTGACAGCTCGCTGGTGCGTTGGGATCGACTCGAGTGGCTCACACGGTGACGACACCGCGTTCGAGCGCGACGAACAGACTGGCGGCCGTGATGTCGGCCGTCGTCCCTGGGTTGACCCCCCTCGTGACGAGGTCGTCGGCGAATGCGTCGACTCGGTCGCTGTCTGTCGGTCGCTCCCCCGCGTCGAGCAGGTCGGCCGCACGGTCTGTCACTTCCCGGGCGACCGCCTCGCCGTGGCGCTTGACGATCAGGGTGTCCGGGCGGTCGGCGAGCAGCGAACAGAACAGCTGGGCCCCCCGGTCGGCGAGGGGACGGTCCTGGTCCATGGCCGCCAGCTGCGTTGCCCCGCTCAATGATCGTTCGAAACCAGTCGCCCACTCTCGTGCGACGCCGTCGATATTCGCACTTCGTGCCATCACGTCCGAGAGCGTGAGCTCACGGGCCTCGAGCGTCGGGACGGCATCGGTGCCGCGTCGAACGTCGAGGGCCTCGAGGTCTGCAGGCGGGTCGCCAACGAAGACGTCCACGTGCTCGAACGATCGATAGAACGCCGCGGCGTCCGCGACCGTCGTCTCGGCCACGATCGATCCGACGACCGGCTGGGAGAGGCCCCGTCGGCTGGCGGCCACGAGGGGCACGAGCAACAGCAAACAGCCAAATTGCGTGTTCCCACCGCGCTGGGTGGCCATCCCCTCGACGCCTCGTTCGAACGCGCGTCCGATTGGCGCACCATTCGCAGCCAGATCGAGTCCCGGCCGGGCCCCCACCGCGCCGGCGAGAAAGTGCTCGAACCGGAGTTCCTCGAGGTCGCGATGCCGGTCGACGTTGCCCGGTTTCGGCGTCCCTGCAACCTCGAGGAGGAGTGCGAGTTCGGCGTTCGCCGCCGCCGAACGGGACGAACCGGTGCGGTTCTCGGGGTCCGTTTTCATTATCCGGGGATGAGGGCTCGAGCGTCTTAGCCCTGGTTGCGTGGCGTGGCCGTGTAGTCCCGTTCACTCGCACCCGGTCACCCCGACTGGCGGCGTGTCGACCGTCCGCGCTCGTGCTCAGTCTCCGTCGATCGGTTTCGCCGGGACGCCCGCCACCGTCGTCCCTGGCTCGACCGACTCGGTCAGTACCGATCCCGCGCCGACGGTCGCCCCCTCACCGACCGTGATGGCCCCGAGGAGGGTCGCGTTCGCCCCCACGTGGACACCGTCCTCGAGCGTCGGGTGTCGTTTGACGGGTTCGTTCGCTGCCCCACCAAGCGTGACGCCGTGATAGAGGTGGACGTCGTCGCCAATGTCGGCCGTCTCCCCGATCACGACGCCCATGCCGTGGTCTATCGTTACCCGTTCGCCCAACTCGGCCGCCGGATGAATTTCGACGCCAGTCAACCATCGAACCACGTGTGAGAGTACCCGGGCTACCAATCGGAACCCCGCCGTCCAGAGGGCATGTGCCACCCGATGGGCCCACACCGCGTGCAACCCTGGGTAACAGGTCAGTACCTCGAGCGTTCCTCGGGCCGCTGGATCCCGCGCCCGCATCGCTCGAACGTCGGCGCTGATCGATCGGATCATTGGGATCGACCCTCGCCCGGGACGTCTCCGTCGACCGTTGTGGATCTCGCCCCCACGGTGGACCTCCCCACTTCCAGTCGCCCTGTTGGTCTCGTGGACTCGAGCGTTCCGTCGTGTGCGTCCATACCCTCGAGTGCGACGGCCACGGCTTGAAACCGACGGTCGGCGTGAGCAATTCTCAAGACACTGGCCCCGCAAGTGGAGGACATGACCGAGTCGGCCGACGGTGGCGTGACGCTGACCGTCCGTGCAGCGGAGAAACGCGACGCCGGCCGTGGCGTCGCCAGGATTCCGGAACTTGCCAGACGGAAACTCGGCGTGCTGAGCGGCGACACCGTCGTCATCGAGGGCGAAGCCAGGACCGTCGCGAAGATGTGGCCAGCCGATCCCGCCACCCCGGAGCAGGTTGTCCAGATCGACGCCGACACGCGAGCGAACGCGGGCGTCAACGTCGGCGACACCGTCCGAGTCCTCGCGACTGACACGACCACCATCGCGGACGCCGAAACCGTCACGCTCGCCCCACCACCCTCCCTCAGCGACGCGGAGTCGCGACTTGCCGAACGCGTTGCCAACCAGAAGCTCCGCAACCGACCGATTCGTGCCGGTGAGCAGATCCGAATCGAAGGGGTCGCCGCCGATCCGTTTACCGTCGTCGAAACCGAACCTGACGGCGACGTTCGCATCGCGAGTTCGACGACGATTCTGGTCTTCGACGACGGCGAGCAATCGATGAAGGGATCGACACCGACAACGGCCACGGCCGAGAGCGACTCCGAGGAGCCACGACCGGCCACCTCCTCGGGCGTGACCTACGAGGACATCGGCGGCCTCGACGAGGAACTCGAGCAAGTCAGGGAGATGATCGAACTGCCGCTCTCCGAGCCGGGGTTGTTCCAGCGACTCGGCGTCGAACCCCCCTCCGGTGTCCTGTTGTACGGGCCGCCGGGGACGGGCAAGACTCTGATCGCTCGGGCCGTCGCCAACGAGGTGGAGGCAAACTTCGTCACCATCTCTGGCCCGGAGATCATGTCGAAGTACAAGGGCGAATCCGAGGAACAACTCCGCCAGACGTTCGAGGCGGCCCGCGAGGACGCTCCCTCGATCATCTTCTTCGACGAAATCGACTCGATCGCGGGAACCCGAAACGACGACGGCGACGCCGAGAACCGCATCGTCGGCCAACTCCTCACGCTGATGGACGGCCTCGACGCTCGCGGGGAGGTCATCGTCATCGGCGCGACCAACCGCGTCGACTCCATCGATCCCGCGTTGCGCCGTGGCGGACGGTTCGACCGCGAAATTCAGATCGGCGTTCCCGACATGGACGGTCGCCGGGAGATCCTCGAGGTTCACACCCGGGGGATGCCCCTCGACGAGGACGTCAGTATCGGGAAAATCGCCAGTCGAACCCACGGCTTCGTCGGCGCCGACCTCGACGCCGTGGTCACCGAAGCCGCGATGGCCGCGATCAGACGCCGGCCCGCTGACGCCGAGGCGCGAGCGGCCTGGAGCCAGGATCCGAGGGTCACCAAGGCGGACTTCGATACCGCCCTGGCAGCGGTCGAACCATCCGCCATGCGGGAGTACGTTGCCGAATCCCCCAACACGGACTTCGGCGACGTTGGCGGCCTCGAGGACGCCAAACAGACCCTCCGAGAGTCCGTCGAGTGGCCACTGACCTACGAGCGACTGTTCGACCGGACGAACACGGATCCACCCTCCGGCGTGCTCCTGTACGGACCGCCAGGGACCGGGAAGACGCTTCTCGCACGGGCGCTCGCCGGCGAGACCGACGTCAACTTCGTTCGTGTCGACGGGCCCGAAATCATCGACCGCTACGTCGGCGAGAGCGAGAAGGCGATTCGCAAGGTGTTCGAGCGGGCCCGCCAGGCCGCCCCCTCGATCGTCTTCTTCGACGAGATCGATGCCATCGCGGCCAGTCGCGACGACAGCCACGAGGTCACCGACCGTGTCGTCTCGCAACTGCTCACGGAACTGGACGGTATGCGCGAAAATCCGAATCTCGTCGTCCTCGCGGCGACCAACCGAAAAGACTTCATCGACCCTGCGTTGCTCCGACCTGGCCGACTCGATACCCACGTCCTCGTTCCCGAACCCGACCTCGAGGCTCGCCGAAAGATCATCGAGGTCCACACGCGGGGCAAGCCGTTCAGCGAGGACGTCGACCTCGAATCCGTCGCGGCAGCCCTCGAGGGGTACACCGGCGCGGACATCGAGGCGCTCGTTCGCGACGCCTCGATGCAGGCGATTGGTGAGGTGGCCGAACGGTACGGCCCCGAGGAGGCGAACGACCGCGCCGAGGAGGTGGTGATCGAGGAGCGACACCTCGAGGCAGCGCGAAAGGACACAGAGACGACCACCTAGACTCGGTCTGCATTTATGCCCCTCCACTATTTTCTCTTTCACTCACTCACGAAGGCGTCTGTCAGAACGCCGTTGCATTGGTCGTGAGAACGAGGTGAGGGTCGGATGAGGGACTGGTATGGGTTGAGAAGCTGATGTGGGTTGAGAGGCTGGTATGGGTTGAGAAGCTAATCTGGGTTGAGAGGCTGGTTCGGGATGAGAGAGTGGTGTGGGTTGAGAGGTTGGTTCGGGATGAGAGAGTGGTGTGGACTGAGAAGCAGTGAATACCCGTAATGTCACCAACACTGTCCGTTCGGCGGGCTCGAACGGACGTCCCCTGTTCTGGGACCTCGTGTTTGAGTCGCCTGTGGCCACGACCTCGCGGCTACTCACTCGGTGGGTGCTGGTACATTCGGACGTCTCGAGGCGGTGCTCTCCCGCTTCGGTCTCGGCCGTGATCGAGCGAACGCGGTGAGGTCGGTAGACCATCCCTTCCAGCAATCCGCCGCGTCCGTCGATACAACGGCGTTCGACAATCGAGCATCGACCCCTCACGGCCGTACGAGAACCGGTTACGATGGCGGTTTCGAATTCGATGGCCGAGCGAGGCATCGCCAGGCCACCGCAGAAATCGGTGTTCACTCCGCGGGGTCTTCGTGGTCGAACGGTGAGCCGTTATCGTCGATCAGGGACCCGCCGAGTTCGGAACCGGAGCCCGGTTCGAGCAGTCTCGTCTCGCCGGCAGTGACCTTCTCACCGGGTTCGACCGCGAGATCGGTCGCCGTCACGTCGGGCGGAAACAGCACGTCCACACGACTGCCGAACGCGATGTGGCCGATTCGCTGTCCACGCTCGAGTTCCTCGCCCGCTTCCACGTAGGGGTGGATTCGTCTGGCGAACGCACCGGCGATGAAGGTCACCTCGGTGGATCCGGAATCCGGTTCCGGATCAGGGGCTTCCACGTCCTCGGTGCTATCTACGTGTTGTCGAGCGGGCTGCAGTCGAAGGTGAACTTTCTCGTTTCGATCGGAGTCCTTCGAAAAAGCGGGTTTGTAGCCGCCTGGAGCGTGGTCGACCTCGAGGACGGTTGCGTCGAAAGGGGCCCGCACGACGTGGACATTGTGGACGTTCATGAAGGTCCCCAATCGGCACTGTGCCCCTTCCGATCGGATGACCGAGACCTTCCCGTCGGCTGGTGCCACAACTCCCGTCGGCGGCGGTGTACGCTCCGGATCTCGAAAGAACGCAAGCGTTCCAAGCCCGAGTGCGAGCGCGACGGCACTGAGTGACACGCTGAAGAGGAAGGCGAACGGGGCGGCAAGCAACGGGACGATAGCGTAGCGCCAGGCCCCGGGCGCGAAGTTCATGTCCGAAGCCTCGGGGTCGAACGGTATGGCCGTTACGGAGAACACGCCCCGTGTCAGGATCGGGATGAAACCGACACGACCGGAGACGCGGGGTATTCCTCCCCACCTCCGAACAGGGGGGTGTGTTGTGCCCACAGTCAGCGACACATGCCCCTTAGCCACCGAGTGCCTTCCGCACGCGATAGATGAGGCCCCCTCGAAGCGAGGTCACTTCCACCATTTCCTCGGTCGTGAGTTCGAAGTCGAACACTTCGAGATTCGCCCGGAGATGCTCCCGACTCGAGGCTTTTGGGATCGCGATAACGCCATCCTGTTGGACGAGCCACCGTAACGCGACCTGGGGCGGCGACTTGTCGTATCGACCCCCGATCTTCGCAAGGGTTCCGTCGTCGACGACGCGCCCCTCGGCCAGGGGGCTGTACGCAGTAAGCAGGACCTCGTGCTCGCGACAGTACTCGAGTAGTTCGTCTCGATCGACGTACGGGTGGTACTTCACCTGGTTGGTCACGATTGGGGTCTCGGAGGCCACCATGGCCTCTTGCAGCTGTGAAACCGAGAAATTGCTGACGCCGATGTATCTCACGCGGTTTTTTTCTTGCAATCGATTCATCGCCCCGAGCGTTTCCTCGACTGGAACGTTCTCGTTCGGCCAGTGAATTAACAGCAGGTCGACGTACTCGACGCCGAGACGCTCGAGACTTTCCCTGGCCGAGCTGTGGACCGCTTCGCGCTCCAGATTCGTCTTCCAGACTTTGGTCGTGAGGAAGAGTTCCTCCCGTGGCACGCCCATCGTGTCGATAGCGTCCCCGATCGCTCTCTGGTTGTCATAGTACTCCGCGGTATCGATGTGTCGGTACCCCATTTCGAGTGCTGCCTGGACTGTTTTCACACACGCCTCGTCCTCGAGTCTGAAGGTCCCGAGACCGATCTTCGGTATTTCGTCCCCTCGAGCGCTGACGGACTCCATACGTGTTCCACGATGACCGACCCTATAATCCGGGGGCACTGGCCCCGTTTTCACGAGATGGCGACGCTTGTCTCAGCAACTGTACTCACGCGATGGCGAATTACTTCACTGACAACTGAAGCGATACACACGCTCGTCAAGCGCGACGGATCAGAACCGCCAAATCGGTTTTGCTACCCGCTATCGTGTGGATGTGCACAGACTTCGGTGGCGATTATCGGGGATCCAACCTGATGGAGTTGAAGTGTGTACTTTGTCACCATGTCTCATAATTCGCCGATCACGGTAATTTGTTCCTGCCTAACCGAAGTAATGCTGGATAGATCACTCACTTGATACTGCCCTCCGCTCGGCAGCCCAATTCCTGTCAGCCACGAAGCATCGCGACGCTCGTTCGACTGCCCAGACCGCCGGGACGTCCCATGCCGTGTACGGGAATCTACGCCCGTAACTAAATAGTATAAAAAAGACACCATTGTCCTCGAGACCTTCGAACCGTTTTCACCACGATAGCGGATTAACCACCGGAACGGTCGCTTTCGCTTATGTCGGGCTCTGTCTTGCACCGGAGACAATGGGCGAGGACGGGACTGTCGGACACGAATACGTCGAGGCGACGCAATTGCCAGAGACAGGGGAGCCAACCCTTGGCGGGCCGGCGGCAAAACGCGTTTCGAGCACCATCGGGAGCCGGACCCTCGAGGATGGTCCAGTCGTACGCGAGTGCGAGCCGGAATTCGTCGAGCACTGCCATCCGACACCGGCCGTGACGACGGGCGAGGGGGGCATGGTAATGAATGGCCGCGACGTCGTTGCCACGGGCGTCCGGCACGTCATCACTCCTTCTCGGTCGGAATCGTGTGGGTCCACCCACGAACTGGTCGCCGACGATTTCCGAACGACAGGCCTGGCAACTGCCATCGATCGAGCCGACCTCGAGGGGCGGCCGAGCGTCGCCGAGGGACACCGGGAGAACGCCCTTCGACTGAGGGTGCCGTCAGTCACCACCGATCCCGACCCATCCGTCGAACCAAAACCCGTTCGACAAACCCACGATCAGGATACGGGTCGTACTCGAGATCGTGGCTCCCTCGGGTCGTATCGTTCGGACCTGGGGATCGGAGCCGTCGTGCAGAGTCAGATGTACCGATCTACCCTGTACCATCCCAACTGCACCCACGAACAGCCCACATCCGGCCCCCTCGAGGCCGCGGTGCTACCGACGAAACGGGCCCCATCCGGGGGACTCTCACGGCCTTTTCATCGGTTGCGCTTGTCCGGAAACACGGGTCGAACGGCGGAGGTGCCTGACAACCATGTCTGACTCCACCGTCACTGACGACGACACCGACCAGCGCCCGATCGACGTGGGCGTTATCGGTGTCGGAACGATGGGACAGCACCACGCTCGCGTGTACGACCAACTCCCGGGGGCGACCCTCGTTGGCGTATACGATCTGGATGCGGAGCGAGCAGCACGTGTTGGGTCTACCTACGATGCGATGGCGACCGATCTCGGCACGCTGCTCGAGACGGTTGATGCCGTCTCCGTCGCTGTCCCGACGCCATTCCACTACGACACGGTCACGAGCTGTCTGAACGCTGGCGTGGCGACACTCGTAGAGAAACCCGTGATCAAAGACCTCGAGAACGGGAACCGCCTCATATCGACGGTGGACCGATCGGGTGTTCCGGTTCAGGTCGGTCACGTCGAACGCTTCAATCCAGCCGTGCAAGCCCTCGAGGGGATCGTCTCGGACCTCTCGATAATCAGCGTCAAAGCCGAGCGTCTCGGACCACCGCCGAATCGTGAAATCGCCGACAATGCGGTACTCGATCTGATGATTCACGATATCGATGTCGTCCGCTCGTTGCTCGACGAATCGCCGGCCGAAATAAACAGCGCCGGCGTTGCCGACAACAAACACGCTTCCGCGTTACTGACGTTCGAGTCCGGCACGGTCGCCTCGTTGACGGCGAGTCGGTTGACCCAGCGGAAAGTTCGACGCCTGGAGATCACCGCCGAAAGCTGTCTCATCGAACTCGATTACCTCGATCAGTCCATCGAAATTCATCGGCGTTCAGTGCCCGAATACGTCGAGACCAACGGTGGCGTTCGGTTCACCCACGAAAGCATCGTCGAACACCCGCAGGTCCCGAACGAGGAACCGCTCCGAAACGAACTCGAGTCCTTCCTCGAGGTAGTTGCGACGGGGGCTGAGCCCGAAGTAACGGTCGAAGACGGGCTGACTGCACTCGAAATCGCAACCGAGATCGACAGGAAAGGGCGACACGAACCGTCGCCCGCGGAGGTCGTCAATGACTGACTCTGTTTCGGATCCGCTGGTCGACAGCCTCTACGGCAGTTCCCGTTCGGCTGATCGCCTTCGCGAGGCGTTCCTCACCGGTGGCGTTCCAGTTTCGGTCTACGGCCTCGGAAAGATGGGGCTCCCGCTCGCTGCGGTGTTCGCCCGGACGACTGGAGCCGTCCACGGTGCCGATATCGATGCGGCCGTCGTCGAATCCGTCACCGACGGTGACTGTCACGTGCAGCGGGAGCCTGGGTTGGCCGAACTGGTCGAAGACACCGTCTCCGAGGACGCCCTGGACGCGACCACGGATCCTCGAGAGGCCGCAGAGCGCGGAACGATTCACGTCGTGATCGTGCCCACACCGATTACCGACGGGAACGAACCCGATCTCTCGATACTCGACGCCGTCGTCGACGACATCGGACGGGGGCTCGAGCCCGGCGATTTTGTGATCATCGAGTGTACCGTCCCACCGCGGACGACGGTCGATCGCGTGCTGCCAGCGCTCGAGGCGTGTTCCGGGCTGTCGCGCGGGGACTTTGGGCTGGCCTATTGCCCCGAGCGGACGTCCAGTGGACGAGCCCTCGCGGACATTCGTGGTGCGTATCCGAAAGTCGTCGGTGGGGTCGACGAGGAGAGCACACGGCTTGCTCAGCTGATTTACGGCGAGATCAACCAGACAGGTGTGATCCCTGTCGCCGACGCGACGACCGCCGAGGCGGTGAAAGTCTTCGAGGGGCTGTACCGTGACGTCAACATCGCCCTGGCGAACGAGTTGGCGACGTTCACCGACGAGCTCGGGATCGACGTCCGGGAGGCGATCGAGGTCGCAAATACGCAGCCGTACTGTGACATTCACGACCCCGGTCCGGGTGTCGGCGGTCACTGCATTCCGTTCTATCCGTACTTCATGATCGAGCCGTTCGAAACTGCTGCGCCACTGCTCGAGACCGCTCGGGCGGTGAACGACTCGATGCCCGGCTTTACCGTCGAGAAACTGCGGGACGGACTCGAGG
>LKND01000080.1 GCA_001564275.1 Natrialbaceae archaeon Tc-Br11_E2g14
CCACGGGGACACCGACGTCATCGAGTACGCCGAGGTACCCGACCCCGCGGTCGGTCCCGACGAGGTGCTGATCGACGTGAAGGCCGGCGCGCTCAACCACCTCGACGTGTGGGTGCGCCGCGGGTTGCCGGGACTGGACCTCGAGCTGCCCCACGTGCCGGGGAGCGACGGTGCTGGGGTCGTCCGCGAGACGGGCGAGCGCGTGACGCGGTTCGAGCCAGGCGACCGCGTCGCGCTCTCGGCGGGCGTCTCGTGTGGCGAGTGTGAGTTCTGTCGCGACGGCGACCATCCCCTCTGTGTGAACTACCACGTCATCGGCGAACACGTCCCCGGCGTCCACGCCGAGTACGCCGCCGTCCACCAGGACAACCTCATCCCCGTACCCGAGGGCGTCGACTGGGAGGTCGCCGCCTCGAGCACGCTCGTCTTCCAGACGGCCTGGCGGATGCTGATCGACCGGGCCGACATCGACCCCGGGGAGTCGATCCTGGTCCTCGGAGCCAGCGGCGGCGTCGGCCACGCCGCCCTCCAGATCGCCGACTACGCGGGTGCGGAGGTGTACGCCACCGGCTCGACCGAGGCAAAGCTCCGGTACGCGGAGGCCCACGGAGCCGACCACGTCGTCAACTACGAGGACGAGAACTTCGCCGACTGGGTCCGTGAGGAGACCGGAAAACGGGGCGTCGACGTCGTCGTCGACTACATCGGGGCGGGCACCTGGCGGGATTCGATCAAGAGCCTCGCGAAGGGCGGTCGGCTGGTCACCTGCGGCGGCACCGCCGGCCCGACCCCGGAGACCGACATCCCGCGAATCTTCTGGAACCAGCTCACGATCCTCGGCTCGACGATGGCCACCCCCGGCCAGGTCGACGACGTGATGGACCTCGTCTGGGACGGCACGTTCGAACCGGCGATCCGTGAGACGCTGCCGATGAGCGAGACGGCTCGAGCACACGAGTTGCTCGAGGGGCGGGAGGGGTTCGGGAAGGTGGTCCTCGAGCCCGATAGCGAACTCGGGTGAGGGGGTCGCTGGGGGTGGCCACGAGAACCGTGAGGGCTTTGCCCGCTGGGTCGTAACGTCCGCCCGTGACCGAACGCGACGAGGGATACGTCCACGACCCCGACGATTTCGACGGGGACGGGACACTCGAGGCAGATGCGGCCGACGGGCCGGACGCGGACGCAAATTCCAGGCGGCGTGGGGAGGCAGACCCAACAGCGGACGACCGCTGGCTCGAGGACCCGGTCCATCCCGAAACCACCGACCGGGAGTTCGGGACCCGTGGCTGGATTCTGGTGGGCATGATCTTCGTCGCGTTCATCGTCGCTCCCGGCGTGATCCTGCTGATCCCGCCGGGAACTGATTACCTGTTGGCGCTGTTGATCGTGCCGCTGGTTCCGGCAGTGGCCCTCGCGTTGACGGCCGTTTGGGCGACCACCCGGCCCTGAGTCTGTCCCTTCAGTGCGCTCGAGTCAATCGCTTTCCTCGTCCATGCCGAGCGTGCACTCGAGAGCAGCCCCTCCGGCGCTCGAACGAGGACCTCCCTCGAGGAGAATCAGTCGCCGGGAATCGCGGTCCGGCAACAATCAGGAGACGTCGACGAACTCGTCGTAGAAATCCGCAGGGAGGTGGGTTCGCTCCCAGTCCTCACGGGCGTCCTCGCCAATGAGGGCCGCCCACACGGAGAGGATCGTCACGAACACGCCCAGTCCCGCGACCACGATGAGCGCCGTCGTGAGCAACGGTTCGAAGACGAACAGCCCGATGAATCGGTCGGCCAACCCCGCCAGGTCGGGGCCAAAGAGCACCCACCGGGCGGGAAATGGCGCGACCACCGCGATCACTAGCGGATAGACGACGGCGTTCAACACCGGGCCGCCGTACCCCCGGACGAACGCCAGGGCGAAATAACCCCAGACGGCGACACCGGCCGCCAATCCGCCGACGCGTTGGGCCGTCACCGCAGCCTCGGTGGCCACCACTGAGGGGTCGCCGTAAACGGCGACGACGGTCCCAAAGTACGCCAGCAAACAGATCACGAGGGCCCCGAGCACCGTCAGTGCATGGGCGAGCCGGGATTGTCTGGCGAAGGCCGCCATTCCGAGCGGTCGTTCCATACGAGGGATCTGGAGGGACGGTCTGTTGAACGTTGCGAGTCGCGAGAGCATCGGTTCGCAGGCGGCGGCTAGTCGTCAACCAGTGGTCAGCCGTTCGTGAGGTGACTTTTTGGCCTTCGCTCGTGATGGCTCGCGTATGCCAGCCAACGAGACCGATTCGGATCGCACGCGAGCCCACGTCTTCGTCTCCGGGACGGTACAGGGGGTGTTCTATCGGGCGACGACCAGGGACACCGCACAGGAACGCGGCGTCGACGGCTGGGTCAGGAACCTCGAGGACGGTCGCGTCGAAGCGGTCTTCGAGGGGGCACGGGCGGACGTCGAGGCGATGGTCGAGTGGTGTCACGAGGGGAGTCCGGCCGCGACCGTGACGGACGTCGAGGCCGAGTTCGAGGCCCCGAAGGGACGACACGGGTTCGAGATTCGGTACTGAGCCCTCACGGTCACCTAGATGCGATACCCCCGCAATATTCAACGGGCTTCCCGCCGAAGCCCTGCGCATGATCACTGGCGAACGGATGGCCGCCGTCGACGCGAACGCCGCCGCCCTCGGCGTCCCACGAAAACAGTTGATGGAGTCGAGTGGCAACGCCGTCGCGCGAGCGGTTCGCTCGGTGGCCGCTCCCGGAGACCGCGTCGTCATCGTCGCCGGCCGTGGAAACAACGGCGGCGACGCCTTCGTCGCCGTGCGCTTTCTCGAGGAGGTCGAGGTCACCACCCTGCTGCTCGGCCGCGCGGCGAGTATCGGCACCCACATCGCCCACGAGAACTGGGCCGCCCTCGAGGCGGGGGGCTACGACTGCCAGGAGGTCACCGATTCGCGAGCGTTCGATCTCCCACCCTGTGACGTGATCGTCGATGCCGTCCTCGGGACGGGGATCAGCGGCGACCTCCGGGAACCCGCCGCGACAGCCGTCCGAGCGATCAACGGGGCCGACGCCACCGTCATCAGCGTCGACGTCCCCTCGGGGTTCGACGCCGACGGCGGTGACCACGCCGAGCCGATGGTCGAGGCCGATCACGTCGTCACGTTCCACGACGAAAAGCCGGGTCTCGAGGATCTGGAAGCGACCCTCGAGGTGGCCGACATCGGGATTCCGGCCGCCGCCGAGGAACGGGTCGGGCCGGGCGACGTCGCCCTGGCCAGACCCGATGGGCGAACGGGTCGTGCGTTCGTCGTCGGCGGGGGGCCGTACACTGGTGCACCAGCCCTCGCCGCCCAGGCGGCCCTCCGGACGGGAGCCGAACTGTCGTTCGTCGCCGCCCCCGAACAGGTCGCGGGGGAGATTCAGGGCTACGCTGCGGACCTGATCGTCCAGCCCTACGCGGGCGACGTCCTCACCCCCGACCAGGTCGAGGATCTGGTCGAGACCGCCGAACGGTACGACGACGTGGTCGTCCTCGGGCCCGGCCTCGGCACCGCCGACGAGACCCTCGAGGCCGTCGAACGGTTCCTCGAGTCCTACACCGGCCCGGCCGTCATCGACGCCGACGCCCTCGCCGTGGTCCCGGGTCTCGAGACCGACGCGACCCTCGTCTGCACGCCGAACAGACGAGAGCTCGCCAGGATGGGTGGACCCGACACAACGGACCTCGAGGCAGTGACTTCGGAAATCGAAGCGTTGAGCGACGACCTCGGGCACGTCATCCTCGCGAAGGGGGCGACGGACGTGATCACCGACGGCGAGCGAACGCTGACCTGTCGGGCAGGCACCCCCGCGATGGCCGTCGGCGGCACCGGTGACCTGCTGGCGGGGATCACGGCGGGCCTGCTCGAGCACGTCGACCCCTTCGAGGCAGCGGTGGCGGCAGCCCACGTCAACGGGCGGGCGGGCGAACGGGTGGCCGAGTCGGCCCACGACGGCCTGCTCGCCTCGGAACTGCTCGAGGCGATTCCGGAGGCGCTTTGGGGTGAGCGAGATGAGTGAAGAGCGATCGACGATGGACGAGTCACGAGATTTCGACGGGACGGCGGCGACACGCGAGGATCTGACCCACACGACCGATGAGGGTGACGTGCAGATGGTCGACGTCGGGTCGAAGCCGGACACGAACCGGCGGGCCGTCGCCGAGGGGACGATCCGCCTCCAGCGATCGACGCTCGAGGCGATTCGCACCGACGAAGTGGGGAAGGGCGACGTGCTGGCGACCGCCCGCGTGGGGGCGATCCAGGCCGTCAAGCACACCTGGGAGACGATCCCGATGTGTCACCAGATTCCGATCACGAACGTCGACACCGCGTTTCGGTTTTCGGGGATCGACGACGAGGCCGAAGCGAAAGCGGAAACGGAAACGGAGACCGGGGCCCTGACCCTCGAGGTGGGCGTCGAAACCACGGGCAAAACCGGCTGTGAGATGGAGGCACTCGAGGGCGTCACCACCGGCCTCAACGTCGTCTGGGACATGGTCAAGGCGGTCGAGAAGGACGCCGACGGGCAGTATCCGGACACGCGGATCGAAACCGTTCGGGTGCTCGAGAAGCGAAAGCGCTCGCTCTGACCGGGTCGAAGCCCGCCGGATCAGGTCCGAGAGAGATCGAACCACTCATGCCCACGTAGCGGACTCCCTCGAGCGTGGACCTCGGACTCACCTTCGCGCTCGGGGCCGCCCTCGTCTGGGGCGTTTACATCTACGTCCTGAAGCGGCTCTTCACCGGCTACCCGCCCGCGGCACTCACGGTGCTGATCAACGCCTTTGCCCTGGGCTGGTACCTGCCGATCACCCTCACGCGCCACTCCCCGAGTGCCGGCGTGCCAGCGGTCGGTCCCCTCGAGGTCGGCGTCGTCTCCCTGACGATCGTCTCGACCGCCGTCGCCTTCGTCGTCTTCCTGCGAGCGATCGCCACCGGCGACGTCTCCTACGTGACCCCAATCAACAAGCTGGTGCCGATGTTCGTCTTGCCCCTCGAGATCCTCATCTTGGGCCAGGTCCTCGGGCCGATTCAGGTCGCTGGGGTGGTGGTGGCAACACTCGCCGTCTACGTCGCCAACTACGATCCCGGTGGCTTCTTCGAGCCGTTTCGCAAGGCTGCCCGCTCGCGACCCGCCCAGTTGGCGCTGTTCAGTGCGATGTGTTACGCCGTCAGCGACCTCGGCAAACGCGTCTCCCTCCAGGAGTTGGCGATTCCGGAGACGCTCTGGGTCCCGATTCTCCTCCTTGGTGTCCTCCTCGTCTTGCTCCCGAGTGCCCTGCACAACCGTCCGAACGTCCCTCGAGCGGACCTCCCGAAGTTCGCCCTGGCCGGCGGCATGGTCGCCGTCGGCGAACACGTGACGACGCTCGCGTTCGCACTCCTGCCCGCGAGTATCGCCTCGCCGGTGATCAACACCCAGGCCATCGTCGCGGTGATCCTCGGCGGCATCCTGCTCGGGGAGCGTCACTTCCGGATTCGGCTGCTGGCCGCGGTGCTCGCGGTGGTCGGCGTGACCCTCATCGCCATGTGAACGTGCCGTGGGCGGTTCAGCCGCGAGGGCGAACCCGGACGCGGACCGAGTCACCGACCGAGAGGTCGACGCCGGGACAGATGAGCTTCGCCCCGAACTCGCCATCCTGGGCGCAGAAACACGAGAGACCGGTGATCGCCGTCCCGTCGACGGTCACCTCGATATCGTCCCAGGCGATCGTTCGGCCCGTTCGATACCCCAGGTGGTTGCCGTTTTGCGAGACGGTCGTGGGACTCGAGGCGCCGTCCAGGGGATCGGGTTCTAACCCGACGCTCGCACCGAGACCCAGGACCCCGCCGGCTTCGTAGTGGGGGATCCCCCCGTCGAGGACACCACCGCCATCGGCAGCGATACCCACGAAGGTCCTCCCTGGATCGGGATGCGCTGGCCGATCGAGGACGGCGTAGGTGTCGCCGGTTTCGACGACCGTTCCACGGCCGCCCCACTCGAGGGGCCGGAGGTCGAAATCGGCTCCGAGACCGATCGGCAGCGAGCCACTCGCCCGCTCGAGGTGTTGGTCGGGTCGTCGAAAGCCGACGTGGAGGTGGTTGTCGACCCACGGCGCGAAGAACCCGGCGCGGACGAGCCGCCCGAGCGTATCGCCGGCGTCGATTCGATCCCCCGGCTCGACTGCGGGATCGACGTGGAGAACGCGGGCGATCACCCCGCCCGAACGGCCACCATCGGTCTCGAGCCCCTCGGTCTCGCAGTCGAGCAAAATCAGGTGGTCGTGCTCGGGAGCGTAGGGTTTCGGCGGCGCGCGGACGGTACGCGTGTCGAGGACGGTTCCCGAAACCGGACTGGGCGCGGCGGTCGTCCGTCCGTCGCGGCGGGTCCCGGGATAGAGGTCGATCGCACGACCCCCGTCGTGAGCCGGGTACGGCGAGTTGTAGAGGGAAAACCGGGCGTACCGCTCGAGAAGCGCGGCCTCGAGTGTCACCCGGTCGATCATCGGACGTGACTCGGGAGGGGGAGCGTTTAGGTGGTTCGACTCGAAGCCGAGGCCATGACGGTGGCGAACGATGGCGACGCACGGAAGGGGGAGACGACCGTCGTGTTTCGGGGGCGGGGCCCCGACATCCGGGCCGACCGGGCGGCGAGTGCGCGACTGGTCGACGTCGTCGCCGACGGGCCCACCGAGACGGACGGCGAGGGGTCACCGACACGAGCCGTCCGGGTCTGGCCCCCCCACCGACAGGTCGCATTCGGCCGAAGAGACGCCCGCCTCGAGGGGTACGCTCGTGCCCGAGAGCTGGCCGAATCACACGGATTTCCGCCGGTCGAGCGATCGGTGGGCGGTCGGGCCGTCGCCTACGATGGGACCGGCGTGCTGGCGGTCGCCCGTGCGGAACCCGTCGCCGATTTCCGGCGGGGAACCGACGAGCGCTACGAACGACTCACCGCCGACGTCCGGCGTGCACTCGACCGGGTTGGCCTCGAGACGAATCGTGGCGAACCCGACGACTCGTTCTGTCCGGGGTCACACTCGCTGTCCGTCTCTGGAACGGCCCTCGACGGGGTCCGGCCTGGCGCAGGCAAGGTCGTCGGGATCGCCCAGCGCGTCACGACGGACGCAGCACTCGTCTCGGGCGTCGTCCACGTCGATCCGGAACCTGCCATCCCGGACGTCCTCGAGGAGGTTTACGGCGCGCTCGACGTTCCCTTCGACCGGCGTAGCGTTGGGTCACTCGCCGGGGTGATGGACAACCCGATCGACGTCGAGACCGTTCGAACGGCACTCGAGGAGGCCCTCACCGGAGACGGCGTCGTCGAACGGCGGCCGGTCGACGACCGGACCAGGGCTGGGGAGTGACCGTTCGCGGGCACTGCTCGAGACCGGTCCGGGGCCGGACCGATGGTCTGGGATCCTGCTGGGGGAGGATCACTGCAGTCGGGGCTCGAGGTCACTGCCGGCACCAGTCGAACCCGGTGGCCGGGGACGCACGACTCGATTCGAGCCCTTCGAACGCCGAACGACGTCGCACCTACATCGCCGGTCGGCGTCAGCCCTCCTCGTGGGCCCACGTCGTGATCTCGTCGTTGTCGCCCGGAGGAACGGGGCCCTCGAGCAACGGATCGTCGGTTCGGTGCATCCACTCGTGCAATCGACGGGAAAGGTCGGTTCGAACCTCCTGGTAAGCAGGTTCGAACGCCACGTTGTCGTCCTCCTGTGGCCCCTCACGGAGGTCGTACAGTTCCTCGTAGGGTCGCGGGGGGACGCCGTCTGTCTCTCGAACCGCACGGCCTGCCTCGCTGGCGAAGATGTCCTTCGTGAGGTAGACCTTCGGCAGGTGCCAGAAGTTTCTGATGTACTTGTACCGCTCCGTCCGGATCGCTCGAACCGGGTTGTACATGTCGTGCCACGTCATCTCCGCGAACAGCTGTTCGCGGGAGTCCTGGTCGTCCCCGGTCAACAGCGGAAGGAAGCTCCGGCCGTCGAGATTCTCGGGCCGGTCGATCTCCGTTTCCTCGTCGTCGACGAGTTCGAGGATCGTGGGCAACACGTCCACGTTGCTCACCAGTTCGTCGTAGCGGGTTCCGTCGTCGGCGACGCCCGGCCAGCGCAACAACAGTGCCGCCTCGATTCCGGCGTCGTAGCAACTCCCCTTCGCTCGCGGAAACGCGATGCCGTGTTCCGTCGTGAAGATCACCACCGTCTCGTCGTCGAGACCGGCCGACTCGAGGGCGTCGAGGATCACCCCCACACCGTCGTCGAGGGCGCGAACCATCCCGTTCATCTCCGCGAGGTCCTGTCTGATTCCGCGACGGTCAGGGAGGTACGGCGGCGGTCGAACCTCGCCCGCTGGATCCGTCCCGTAGTGCTCGCTGTCGAAGCCGAACCGGCCGTTTTCCTCTTCGACGCGGTGGAGTTCGAAGAAGCCGATCGAGGCGAAAAACGGGGCATCGAACGCCTCCCGCTCCAGAAAGCCCGAGACGACATCGGCGACGTTTCGCGCACGGTTTGCCTGATGGACGACCGGTGACACACCCGGGTAGAGGTTCCCCTCGGAGTGTACGTAGTCGTAGCCGAGCCGATCGGTGTCCTGGGAGATATGCTGGAGACCGAACAGATGTGTCTCGTACCCCACGTCGTCGAGGTAGTGCGAGAGGATGCGCTCACCCTCGTCGAGTTCCCAGTTGCCGTGAGCGAGCCCCATCAGGCCGTTGACGTGGGGAAACCGACCGGTCACGAAGCTCCCGCGACTGGGCGAGCACTGCGGTGCGGTCACGAAGTGATTCTCGAAGCACGCACCGGAGTCGGCGAGGCTATCGATCCGCGGGGTCTCGATATCGGCGTCGTAACAGCCGAGATACCGACCGAGGTCGTGACACATGATCAGGACGAGGTTCGGTCTTTCGGGGGCCATAGCCCGGTCGTACACCAACTCGAGGAATAGTTATTGGGGGGTACAGACGGGGTGGCAGTCAGCATCGAAATCGAAGCGCACGACCGCGACACAGACCAGGGCCGCTGGGGGAGTGTCAGGGCCGATCCACAGCGCACTCGGTTCAACTCGCCACGGTCGACCGACCCCGGGAAGCGCGTTCCGCCACCCGCAATCACAGCGTTGCCGTCCCGACCAGCAAGAGAGCGAGGCCAAACGCCGGCACGTCGAGTCCCGAGAACGCGAGCGGTGGCAAGGTTGGGTTCCAGGCGAAACATCGAGCCTGCAGCGCCAGCGACAGGCGGTCGGCCCGCCTGAAGGCCCGCTCCAGGGTGCCCGTTCCCAGGTGAGTGGTTCGCTCGAGGAGCCCGCGTTCGGTGCCCAGGCGGGCGGCACTCGCGTCTCGAATCGTCCGTACATCGTCCCGGAGCAGCGGGAGAAACCGGAACACGAGCGCCACGCCCATCCCCACGACTTGGCCCGGCTTCCCGGGAACCGTTCGCTGAATGGCCGCCCGAGAGGCTCGGACGGGTGTCGACCGGACGTAGGCCGCGCTCACGACGATGACGAGGAAGACGCGATAGCTGGCGGCTGCCGACTGGCTGGCGTCGGTGACGTCGAACCACGGCTCGCCCAGCGTGAGCCCGGCGACCAGCGGCGCGAACACGAGAAACGGCAGGGCGTATCGATACGCGTAGATGGCCCTAAATGGGCGGACGCCAGCTGACCAGAGGATGACGAGCGTGAGTGCGGTTAACGCGAGTAGCGGTCGGCGGCTGGTGTGTGCCAGTGCCGCAATCGCGAACCCGATCTGAACCGCCAGTTTCGAGCGCGGATCGAGGCGATGAGCCACCGTGTCGTCTGGTTCGTAGACGAGCATCGGTCACTCCGAACCGGTGCCGATCCCCGCCTCGGCGGATCCGAGCGCAGGCGTCCCACCGATTTCGGACGGGATCCTGACGCCCGCATCCACGAGTGACTCGAGGCCTCGAGCAGGATCGAGGTCCGCCCGAACGGTACCCTCGACGACGAGGAGCAAACGATCGGCGAGGCCGACGACGCCTCGCAAATCGTGGGTGGCCAGCAGGATACTCGTCCCAGCATCGGCAAGGGCCCCGAGGTGCTCGAGCAGGGCCTTTCGCGAGGGCTCGTCCAGACCGGTGAACGGCTCGTCGAGCACGAGGTGGGTTGGTTCCATCGCGAGCGCACCGGCAATCGCCAGCCGGGACTGTTCGCCCCCGGAGAGGGTGTCGATGCGGTCGCGTTCGCGTCCCTCGAGCCGTACGGCGGCCAGGGCGTCCGTGACACGTCGATCGATTGCGGCGCGCTCGAGGCCCAGGTTCTCGGGGCCGAAGGCGACGTCCTCGCCGACTGTCGCCCCGACGAACTGATCGCGGGGGTGTTGAAACACCATGCCGACGGCCGTCCTGGCGGCCACGAGGTCCGCACCCACGGGGATGCCGTCGACCAGCACCGTTCCCGTGGTTGGCGTGAGTAACCCGTTGCAGTGACGCAGGAGCGTCGTCTTGCCGCTTCCGTTGGCCCCCACGACGAGGACGAACTCGTCGTCGGCGATAGACAGCGAGATTCCCTCGAGGATCGACACGTCGTCCACCGCGTAGTGGACGTCCCGGAACTCGAGCATGGCTCAACCCTCGCCGACCGGCATCCGGCCGCTCTGGACGATTGCGACCGCGGCGAGGAGTTTGATCAGGTCGAGCGGGATGAAGGCAGCCGCGCCGAGCACGAACGCCTCGACGAGATCGAGTGTGAGGACGTATGCCATCCAGGGAACGCCCATCCCGTAGATGATCGCGAGTCCCGCGAGGAGGATCACGCCGAGTGCGATCGGCGAGCGCTCGGCTGGGTCCGCGAGGTCGACGCCACGGTGGGTGAGATAGCCGATGAGGAACGCGGCGATTGGATACGACCAGAGGTAGCCACCGGTCTGTCCGAGGAGGACGCCGAGACCGCCGGTCCCGCCAGCGAAAACGGGGAGCCCAACGGCGCCGGCGAGCAGATAAAGGAGCAACGACACCGGGCCCCAGACGGGCCCGAGCAGCAGGCCCGCGAGGAAGACGAACAGTACCTGGAGCGTGAACGGCACCGGCGAGAACGGGAGCGGAATCGAGACATACGCCATCGCGCTGATCAACGCCGCCAAGACGGCGGCACGGGCGAACTGCTCGACGACCTCGGCATCCACGAGGTCGACCGACTGCGTGTCCGTTGTCATGGCCAGTTGGTTCTCGTAAACCCTGATCAATATACTGGTTTACGGCGGCCATCGACGGTCGCTCCGTCGACGCCTCGAGCGGACGCCACAGGGCCCACACGGGAGACGAGTCGATGGCCACTCGAGCGGGCGAGCCACGGGCTCGACACCCATCGCTCGAGGATCTGGTGGAGCGGAACGACTCGGACTCGAAGAGGCAGCCGGCTGCTCGAGGCCCTGGAGACAGCCGACTGGTCGAGCCATCGCCAGGTTGACATCCTCCCCGCCCTGAAGGGCGGGGTTTTGTGCCTGCTCATCCCTTGATAATCCACCGCCCGCGGGTCGAGCCCGCTCAGTGCTGGTGTCCCGTCGCCTCGCCGAAAGTCACGCCGAAGCGCTCCTCGAAGAGCTCCATGACGCGTTCCTCCTGGGCCTCGAGTTCCGGACTCGAGTCCTCGCCGTGGTGGACGATGTGGTGGGCACGGCTGGCAAACGAGAGCATGGTGATGTCGGCGACCGTCTCCGCCCGCGTCTGGTCACCCTCGGCGAGCAGATCGACGAGCCCCGAGGGGATCGTGACCTCGTCAGCCTCGCCGTCGTCGGTTTCGATCGAAAGCGTCGTCGTCGCGATGTCGTCGGTCATCGTCAGGAACTCACGCGGCAAGCCTAAAGAGGCTGTGGCTTCGGTGGCCCGTCCTCACAGGTCGATACGGTCGATCGGGCCGTCGGTCACCTCGAGCAGGAAGTCCTCGAGCCGACTGGTGACCTCGTCGTCGCGTTCGATGTGACAGGCGTGGCCGGCCCCCTCGACCTCGAGCAGACGGCTGTCTGACACCGCTTGCGCGAGCAGGTGACCGTCCTCGACCGGCACCAGCCGATCGTCGGCCCCGTGGATCACGAGCGTTGGCACCCGGACGCTCGAGAGACGGTCGCTCACGTCGAAGGCGGTGAACGCGCCCAGCTGGGCCTCGAGTGCCGGATCCGGGGCACCCTGCTCGAGTTGCCACTCGATGAGTCGATCCAGCAGGTGCGGGTTCCGGTTTCGAAACCGCTCCGAGAACAGTGGGCGCAACCGTTTCCGGAGGACTGCACGCCGCGTCTGCCCAGCCGTGGTCAACAGCTGCTCGCGAGCCTCGTCCTCGAGTCCCGTGGCCGCCTCCCCACCAGGGGTGGCCCCGATGAGCGTCAACGAGGCCGCCCGGCGGTGCTCCAGCGCGTATCGCAGGGCCACCGCGCCCCCGAGACCGACACCCACCAGGTGAACGTCGCGAGCCCGGGCGTCCTCCAGGACTGCCTCGAGATCGGCGGCGAGTCCCCCCACCGTGTAGGCGCCACGTCCGGTGAGGAGTCGAGTGCGAAGTCGTCGCGGGAGCCGGGGGAGCACCGGAGGGAGTCCCGTATCCGAGCGATCGGTCCCGCGGGTGTCCGGCGCGAGGACGTCCCAGTCCCCGGCCAAGATCTCGCGCTGCCAGCGCCACTGCCATCGTCCCCAGGCCAGATCCCCGACCAGGACGACTGGCTCGCTGCCGTGGCGTTCGTGTTCGTAGTGAAGGCTGACGCCATCGCGCGTGGTCACGGGCATGGCTCACCAGAGGATGGCCGTCGACTTGAACGTACGGCGTGTCCGTCGAGGCCAGTCCAGCCTCGAGGGCGTCGAACCGCTCCCCTGGACCGCACCGACCGCGTTTCCCATCTCGACCGATCGATCCAGGATTCCCGCGACAATCCGTGTGTTTAACCACCCTCGGTCGAATGGTCGGCACGATGAAACGGCTCCACGCCCGCTACCCGTTCCTCGAGGGAGCCCGCGAGGCAGTCGCCACGGCCGAGGTCGATCTTGGCGTCGTCGTCGAGCGCGACGGCCCCGTCGTCGACCGAGCCACCGAGCGCGTCATCGCCTCACTCGAGGACGGGGAGACGGGCGAGCCACGCCGAGAGGCCAGGGTCGAACTCCTCTCGTATCCCGTCGCACGGGTGCTCGTCTCGCTGGTCGGTGAGCGAATCCTCATCCGAAAGTATGCCCGCGCGGAGGCCGCAACCGCGTTCGATCAGTTCACCGACGACTTCACGACCACGACCGAACTCAAGAGCGTCGAATCGGCGGACGTCGACCTCGAGACGCTGCTGGCCGAATTCGACCTCACGGACGACGTCCGACCCGTCTCGAGTGACGCGTCTGCAGCCTATCGGATCGACGTCGGCGCGTATCTTCCGCTCGCGGGCGATCTCTGGGGCGAGGAGTGGGGACTCGTCAATCGAGCGGTGGTCGACGGCGAGGTGCCAGTGACCGAAGGCGAACTCCTGACGCTCGTCCGCGAGGCCGTCCGCGAACGCGTCGAGGACGGCCTCCCGTTCGACGTGCCCGAACCGATCGCCGACGCCCTCGAGAGCGAGGTCGAACAGGTTCGTGAGGTCCTCGCGGATCTCGATCTGACTCGCGAGATCGACACCGTCGTTCCCGACCTGTTCCCGCCCTGTATGAAGGCGCTGCTCGACGATATCCAGAAGGGCGAACACCTGCCACATCACTCCCGCTTTGCGATCACCTCGTTTCTCACGAGTATCGGCATGGACACCGACGAGATCGTCGACCTCTATCGGGTGAACTCCTCCTTCGGCGAGGAGATGACGCGCTACCAGACGGATCACATCCGTGGGGACACCTCGCCAACCGACTACTCGCCACCCTCGTGTGCGACCATGCAGTCCTACGGCGACTGCGTGAACAAAGACGACCTCTGTGAGCGCATCCCCCATCCGATGGCCTACTACGAGGAGCGGATCGACGACGCTGACGAGGACGACCTCGAGGACTGGCGAGAGAGCGATGCAGCGGCCGAGGGCGAGGGTGACGGTGAGGTCGAGGGAGACTGAACTAGCCTACGGCGCTGCGTCTGCACCCGGTCACGACACCGTGTGTCGGTGTCCTCGATGGGCTCGATGAAGGCGGACGCAAATGCAAACGAGAGGGTCCGCTATCCGTTTGTACCCGCGATTGCCCGCGCCGGGTCGACGATCACCGTGGACAGACGACACCGAGCGTCGATCCACGGGACGGTGACACGAGCCGAAGACCGCTACCCGACTCTCGTACCAAGTCAGGATAGGTGGAAATCGAACGACCGTTGGCTCGAGCGCGACAGCGCCATCGATCGTCAACAACCAGTTCGTGAATCGTTCACATAATAGGAATATTACCGACATAGTCCTGTACCTCGGAAAGGTTTTTCAGTGACAGTCGCGCAGTTGTCCACAGACAATGAGTAAAGCCGAACGATCGTCAAACGCCTCCGCTGACCCGCTGGCGAGCGACGAGTGGCAAGTTCTCCAGTCGTTCCTCGAGGGAAGTGGTCGACCACAGTACGAGTGCAAACCAGACGAGTCGGGGTCGCGACTGTCGATCGAAGACGACCTCGTCGTCATCCGTCGAACGTCGGCTCTCGACGGACAGGTCACCGAATTTTCGGTTCCGGAGTCCGTGCTTGAACGGGTTGTAGAAACGCTCTAGGCCGCGTTTTCCGGCTCCGTCTCTCCCTCGGCGTTCGTCTCACCCGCGTCCTCGAGACCGTCCTCGGGATCGGTGGTGAGGAAGGCCAGCGCGACGCCGACCGCGACCATCAGGAAGATGAAGCCGATAATCGCGTAGACGAACATCTCGCCACCCTCGGGGCCGAGATCGCCGGCGCCCGTTTCGTAGTTTGCGCCGATCATCGCCATCGCCGCGATCATCACTGCCACGACGGGGACCGCCACGGCGATTTCGATGAGTCGTTCGCGCTCGAGCATGCCGCCTGCTTTCGTCGGGGCGAGCAAAAGCGCTTCGAAGGGGCGGCTCGCTCGAGCCTGCATGGCGAGTCGGGTCGAAAGGTTTAGTTCGGGTCGTTCACAAGGAGGGGTATGGACAGAGGACAGAACACTGGCGGACTGATGTCGAGTGCCGGGCTAGTCCGGTACTTCGACGCCGAGGACTCGAACGCGATCCGTATCGACCCGAAAACGGTCATCGCCTTCGGCGTCCTGCTCGGCATCCTGGTACAGTTGCTGACGTTCGTTTCGTAAGCAGCCCCCGTTTTCGGCACGACTCGAGGCGCCCGGAGTGAATGCCCCGATCTGGGTGGTGGTGGGCGACGTAACGCATCCGTGCCCGTAGTGGACGCCACGTCTCGCCGTCCGCGTATCGCATTTCACGGTAGCGTCACACGAAACGGGAGGACGGAGGAGCCCACCCCGCACGTACTGGTCCGATGCTGGCTCGAGCGCCACGACATCGACGCCTCACCGCCGGGTCGCGTCACTTTTCGTGTTCCCCACCCAACGGCCGGTATGTCACTGGTTGCGGGCGTCATCGGCGTCCAGGGAAACGTGAGCGAGCACGCGGAGGCGATCGAGCGCGCATGTGCCACGCGAGGGATCGACGTCGAGGTCCACGAGATTCGAACCAGCGGAATCGTCCCCGAGTGTGACCTGCTGGCGATGCCTGGTGGCGAATCGACGACCATCTCCCGACTCATCCACCGCGAGGGGATCGCCGACGAGATCGTGGCCCACGTCGAGGCCGAAAAGCCCCTGCTCGCGACCTGTGCGGGACTGATCGTCGCCGCCTCGGATGCCCACGACGACCGCGTGGAGACGCTCAACCTGCTCGACGTCGACGTCGAACGCAACGCCTTCGGCCGGCAGAAAGACAGTTTCGAGGCCCCTCTCGAGTTCGCGGGTCTCGCGGAACCGTTCCCCGCGGTGTTCATCCGTGCGCCGGTGATCGACCACGTTGGCGACGCCGAGGTCCTCGCCGAGTGGAACGATCGGCCGGTCGCCGTCTGCGAGGGCCCCGTCGTCGCGACCTCGTTTCACCCGGAGCTGACGAACGACGATCGGATTCACGAACTGGCGTTTTTCTCCTGATCGCCAGGAACCCGTGATGCCAATCAAAATGAGAGTCACACAACCGGACAACTCAGCAGCTAGTACCAACCTTTATAACCCTTAAATACGTCTTTTTAAACGACTTATGACGGATCCGAAGGACACCATCAACATCGAAAACGTGGTGGCGTCGACCGGCATCGGG
>LKND01000081.1 GCA_001564275.1 Natrialbaceae archaeon Tc-Br11_E2g14
AGCGGTTCTCACTGCCAACCCGATTGAGACGGATGGGCACAACCACTCCCGAGTCGTCAACTGACAGCGGGAGCGGGGTGGGTTCCCTCGCCCGTCGCCCGTTCGACCGTCCGCGGTAGGAGACTCAGTCGTACTTCCGAAACCCCATGTCTCGGGCTAGTTCCCGAAACGACTGGCGACAGAGCCAGATATCGTATTTGCCGACCAGTCCTTGTTCCCGGCCGGTGTCTCGACACACTCGCTCGTTGCCCGTGCTGGCCCCACTGTCGTTCGACGCCCCCGAATCAGGTGTGTCGGTCACTGCAACCGCCTCCGAGCACGCCGTCTGAGTGTGCGTTCGATCGTCCCGTCGTTGGCCAGGGTTTCGAGTGCCTCGCGGGCACCACAGTCGGCCAGCCGATCGAGGGCCCGTCGCCGATAGCGGCCATCGAGCCCGCCCGTGAGGACGATGGTTTGCAGCGCAACGTGTTCGTCGGCGTCAGCGAGCCGATCGATCGCCGTGAGTCGCTGTCTGTGCGGTACGGTTCTACTAACCGCGGTCTGGAACGCGTTCGTCATAGGGTTGTCTCGTGATGGGTGGTCGTTTCGGTCGTGTGCCTTCGAGTCAAATATCGGGAATTCATCGCATCTCCTCGAGGCTGGCGTAGGAGCCGGCCATGGCCGCGATCCACTCCTGTTCGACGGTTTCGCCGTCGAGGGCCGTGTAGATCGTACACCGATCCGGTCGGTGATCGCGGCGCTCGATGTGATGGTGCCAGACCGAGGTACCGACCCCGGGTCGGCGACCACTCGAGGCAACGCTCGGAGTCGAGTCCTCGGTGGGACGGTTGGGTTCGTTGCTCACGGTGGGTGATTCAGTCTGCAATTCCGAGCTCCGCTTCCTCGTCGAGCGATTCCTCACCGTCGGCCTCGTCGTCAGTGGGGAACTCGAACGTCGGGAATCGATCCTCGAAGGCGGCCCAGTCGCCGTGCATCTCCTGATCGGTGAGCACGCAGGCCTCGAGGCGTTCGCGGACAGTTTCGACGTCCATCTCGACGCCGATGCAGACCAGTTCCGTGCCACGGTCGCCCCACTCCTCGTCCCACATTTCCTCGAGTTGAGGATATGCTTCGAATTGTTCGGTTCGCTCTTCTGGGGGCAAGGTGGCGAGCCAGTTGCCGGCAGGAGCGACGCGAACGGACTGTCCGGCGACGTTGAGCATGAGCGCCATCTCTTCACGCCCGGCGAGCCAGAAGTGACCCTTCGCCCGGACGACCGCCTCGGGGAAGTCGTCGAGGACGTCCGCGAACCGCTCTGGGTGAAACGGTCGCCGAGCCTCGAAGACGAACGAGGTGACGCCGTGTTCTTCCTCCGCGGAGGCGTGGGGCTCTCGCAGTTCCTGCAACCAGCCAGCGGATTGACTCGCCGCCTCGAAGTCGAATCGTCCGGTGTCGATCACCAGGCCGGGATCGATCGAGGAGTTCGTCGTGCGCACCATCTCCGCTCGTGGCTGGAGGGTCTCGAGCGTCGCCTCGATCTCGTCCAGCGTCGCGTCGTCGACGAGGTCGCACTTGTTCAGGACGAGGACGTCACAGAACTCGACCTGTTCGACGAGCAGGTCGCCAAGGTGTTTGTCCGTGCCATCGTCGTCGAGGACCCGATCCTCGGCCATGGCCTCGGTAAATTGGTGGGCGTCGACAACGGTGACGGTCGTATCGAGGTGACAGCCCTCCAGCGGTTCGATCCCGGTCTCCTCGTAGAACTCGGTTGGGTCGAGATCCGACTGGTCGAATCCGAGGGTCAGCGTCTGGGCGACGGGTAAGGGCTCGGCGACGCCGGTAGACTCGACGATGACCGCGTCGAACTCGCGCTCGCTCGTGAGTTTCCCGATGGCGTCCAGGAGGTCACCCCGGAGTTCACAGCAAATACAGCCGTTCGAGAGTTCGATCAGCTCTTCTTCTTCCCCGGTGATGTTCGAGGACTCGGCGACGAGGTCGGCGTCGACGTTCACCTCGCCCATGTCGTTGACGAGGACCGCGAACTCGCGGCCGCCGCTTTCGCCCAGCAGGTGGTTGAGCATCGTCGTCTTGCCGGCACCGAGCGTCCCGGAGAGCACTGTCACGGGGGTCGTATTTGATGACATCTATACCAACTAAAACGCCTACAATATTAGTAGTTATTATCTTAATCGCAGATCTTATTATACGGGCCCCTCATCAATTACGCATGGCTTCCGGCAACCCACCACTCGACTGTGCCGTTATCGGCGGCGGTCTCCACGGGACGACCATCGCTCGGCGCATGCTCGAGGAGACGCTGGTCGAGCACTCTGGCCTGGCAATCCTCGATCCGCACAACGACCTGCTCAGGGCGTTTCGCGAGCGGGCTCGCAACTGTGGGATGGAGACCATGCGTTCGACGTTCGTCCACCACCTCGGGGCCGACCCGTTCAGCCTCGAGAGCTTCGCCGAGGGCAATGGCCGGTCGTATGAACTCGAGCCCACCGTCGACTATCCACCCCGGCCTACACTCGACCTCTTTCTGGACCACGCCGAGATGGTTCTCGAGCGCGCCGGCCTTCGCGAGTGCCACCTGCAGAGTGCCGTCACGGGGATCGAGGAGACCGACGATGGGCTGCTCCTCGACACGACAGTTGGTCCGCTCGAGACACGGACCGCGATTCTGGCCATCGGACAGGCCGAGCAGTTGTGCATCCCGTCCTGGGCCGAGGGGGTGTCCGGTGTCGAACACGTCTGGGGATCCTTCGATCGGACCGAATCAGTCGATCGAACCATCGTCGTGGGAGGCGGGATTACGGCGGGCCAACTGGCCGCCGAGTTGAGTGCTGACGAACAGGTAGTCCTCTGTAGCCGCCACCCACTCGAGTGGGAGGTTACGGAGGCCGACCCACGGTGGATCAACTGGCCCCACATCGAAGAACACCTTCACGACGCGCCACCGGGATCGGCCGAGCGACTCGAGCGCATCTCGACGGTTCGTAACGACGGGACGATGCCGCCCTACCTCTACGAGACGCTCAAGGACAGAGCGACGGCCGGCCAGCTCTTCGTGGAGCAAGGGACCGTCGAGACCACGGCCCTCGAGGACCCGACGGATGACGAGGAGGAGAGCCGCGTGGTCCTCACCCTCGAATCCGGCCGTCGATTCATCGGTGACCGTGTCGTCCTCGCGACCGGGTTCGATGACGCGTTCGATCACCCGCTGGTGGATAGCGTCGCCGAGACACTGGGACTGGAGCGTGGACACCGAGGCGTGCCCGTGCTGGACGACGACACCCTCGCGTGGCGTCACACGGATGGCGAAACCGCACCACTGTACGTGTCCGGAGCGATGGCCCAGGGGACCGTCGGTCCCTTCGCGGGGAACATCCCAGGCGCACGGCGAAGCGGCGACCGCATCTGCCCCGCCGTCGCGGCCTGTCTCGGGGACGGGTCCCCCGCGCATCCCCAATCGGCGACGAACGCCGCGCCGTGATGACTGGCCCGGCAAGTGATACACGACTCACCGGAACCGATGTGAGAATGTGTCGCCGAGCGTCCGGTGGACGGTGTTTGCTCGGGGTTGGTGACTGAAACGATCGCTATCAGGCCGATCAGTCCACCGATGTAGGGGTTAGTCGGTCGCTACCGATTCCGATTCCCCGGAGAGTGGCGCCGCCCCCTCGCTGCGCAAGTGACAGGCGCTTCGGTGGTCCGGCCCCTCGTCCGTAACCGGTGGCGTCTCCTGTTGGCACACCGTTCGATACTCCGATTCGAGCAATTCAATCGCGGTCTCGAGGTCTCCCGCCGCCAGGTGACCGCTCGTTGCCTCGAAAACCTCGGCTGCCTTCCGATCCCCAATTCCCGACTCGAGACCGTATTCCCCGCTGAGAACGCTCGTGACTTCCTCCTGTGGTAACGATTCTGGCACGTCCATTTCCTCCTCGTCCTCGTCAGGGTACAGCATGACGTACAGCTGCTCGATCGTCAGGTGTCGCTCCTCGACGCGCTGTTTGAAGTCCATGAGCGAGCGCCAGGTCTCCTGCTCGAGATCGTAGTGGTCCGGCGGGATGACCTCCGGACACCGTGTGTGGAACCGGCACCCACGAGGTGGGTCTGCAGGATCGGGAACCGATCCGGATAACCGAACCCGCTGGCTTCGATCATCGAGGTCAGTCGAGGGAATGGCCGAAATGAGTGACCGCGTGTAGGGGTGTTTCGGGTCGGTAAACAGCTCTTCGGTCCGCCCAACTTCGACGAGTTCGCCCATGTACATGACGCCGACACGATCACAGATATGGCGGACAACGCCGAGGTTGTGACTGATCAGAATAATACTCAATCCGAACGCATCCTGGAACTCATCCAGCAGGTTCAGGATCTCCGCCTGGACGGAAACGTCGAGGGCACTCACCGGTTCGTCTGCGACGAGCATACTCGGGTTGAGGATGAGCGCCCGCGCTAGCCCGATGCGCTGTTTTTGTCCACCCGAAAACTCGTGGGGGTATCGATTGATGTCCTCGGCCTGGAGGCCGACCCGCTCGAGCAGGTCCTTCACGAGGTGCCGGCGGAGGCTTCGGTCGCCCATGCCGTGGACGATGAGGGGCTCCTCGAGCGATTCGCCCACGCTCATCCGGGGGTCGAAACTCGAGTCTGGGTCCTGAAAGATCATCTGGGCATTTCGGCGGTACCGTTTCAACGCGGCTTTGTCGTACTCGGTGATGTCGTCGCCGTCGAAGTAGACCGACCCCGCCGTCGGATCCTCGAGTCGGAGGATCGTTCGCGCGGCAGTCGACTTTCCACAGCCGGACTCCCCAACCAGCCCGAAAGTCTCACCCTGATGGACGGTGAAATCGATCCCGTCGACGGCCCGAACCCGGCCGATTTCCTCTTTCATCATCCCTCGCGTCATCGGGAAGTGTTTTTTCAGGTTTTCCACTTCGAGCAACGGCCTGCCGGTGCTCATCGTGCACCCCCGATCGCGGCATCCATTCGGTCTACGTCCTCGAGCTCCGGAAGATCCCCGTCACCGTCTTCGTAGTGAATACAGGAGACGGCGTGGTCGCCCGGGAGATCGTGTAGTGGCGGTTGCTCACCAGTTCGGCACATGTCGATCGCGTACGGACAACGGTCGTGGAACCGACACCCATTCGGGGGATCCGTCACGCTCGGCAGCGCCCCCGGAATCGGCTCGAGTCCCGCCTGTCCAGGGAGACACTCGAGCAGCGCCTTCGTGTAAGGGTGGGCCGGATTTTCGAAGATCTTTTCGACGGATCCGGTTTCCATCACCTTTCCGGCGTACATGACGACGACCCGGTCGGCGATTTCTGCGACGACACCGAGGTCGTGGGTGATGAAGATGATGCTCATGTCCAGTTCCTGTTGGAGGTGACGAAAGAGGTCGAGGATCTGCGCCTCGATCGTGACGTCGAGTGCGGTGGTCGGCTCGTCCGCGATCAGCATCTCCGGGTCGCAGGCCAGGGCGATCGCGATGACGACGCGCTGTTTCATCCCACCCGAGAACTCGTGGGGATAGTCGTCGACCCGCGTCGGGGCTTCGGGAATGCCGACCTCCTCCAGGAGCTCGACCGCCAGTTCTCGAGCCTCGGCCTTCGAGACGTCCCGATGGGACAGGATCGCTTCGCGAATTTGGTAGCCGACGGTATACACCGGGTTGAGCGCGCCTTGCGGGTTCTGGAAGACGTGTCCGATCTGGCTCCCGCGAAGCGATCGTACCCCGTCTTCGGTCATCGTCGTTATGTCGTTCCCGTCGTAGTAGACGGAGCCCTCGACGATTTCGCCGGGGGGCATCGGAATCAGCTGGGTGATCGATTCGCTGGTGACGGATTTCCCCGAACCGCTTTCACCGACGATGCACACCGTTTCACCGCGATGTACGTCGAAGCTGACGCCGTCGACTGCCTTGACGACGCCGTCGTCCGTGTGGAAGTGCGTCTTGAGATCTCGTATCGAGAGGAGTGGTTGTTCAGTCATAATTACTCGTGTCGTGGGTCGAGCGCGTCACGGAGCGCATCGCCGAGGAAGTTGAATGCCAGTACGGTCAAGAACAGGAAGACGCCGGGCATCGTCGCGATCCACCAGGCGTTCTGGAGGTCGGATCGACCGACCGAAATTGCCCGTCCCCACGACCACACGTTGGGGTCGCCGAACCCGAGGAACGCGAGCACCGCCTCGTAGAGGATCAGCGAGGGAATCACGAGCGTTGCCGCGGTGATGATCGTGTTCGAGACGTTCGGCACCAGGTGACGGGTAATGATCCACCGCTCCCCGGCCCCAACGTTCTTTGCCGCGTCTATGTACTGTTCTTCGTTTCGCTGGAGTGCCTCCGAGCGCACGAGCCGCGAGGTCGCCGTCCACGTGGTCAACCCCAGGATGAGGATGATTGTGAACAGGTCCCCGCCGTAGAGGAACACGACGTACAGGATGAGGAAGAACGTCGGGAACGTGAGCATGATGTCGACGAACCGCATCAGGACCTCGTCGACCATCCCACCGAAGTACGCGGCGGTCGTCCCGACGGCACTGGCCAGCACGATGATCATCAGACAGCCGATGAGGCCGACCATCATGCTCACGCGGGCACCGATGATCACGATCTGGAAGACGTCCTCACCCGACTGCATCGTTCCGAACGGATGCGCCCAGGTTCCACCGGCGAAGACCGGTGGCTGGTACGCGTTCGTGATGTCGATCTCCGGTCGTCCGAAGATGAACGGACCGAAGACGGCCAACAGGAAAATGAAGCCCAGAAACACCAGGCTGACCACTGCGGCCTTGTTCTTCTTGAACTCCCGCCAGTAGTGTCTGGTCATCCGGGGGTTGAGATAGAGCGGGACCACGACGTAGAAAAACAGGACGGCGATGGTCAGGGTGAACAGCCACTCGACGTTCCCCGGATTGGGGGCAATCTCGAGAATGCCGGCCGGGTCCACAGTGAACAGTGGATCCCGGTGAGAGCCGAACTGCCAATCGAGCACCCAGGCAAGCGTGATGCCGCCGAGAACCAGGATCTTCGCCAGCATCAGCGGTGTGAACTCTCGAGCACCGTCGTACTCCTCCCAGTCGATGTCCTCGAACGTCACGTCGGCGTGTTTGGAATCAGTATCCGTACTCATTAGCGATCACCGAAGTCGATTCGTGGGTCCAGAATCGTGTAACAGAGGTCCTGAATCAGATTGCCGATAATGGCGATGAACACCGGGACGAGCACCGTTGCGAGGACAAGTGGCATGTCCTGTTGGATGATCGCTTCGTAACTGACGAGCCCAAGTCCCGGTATCTGGAAGATCACCTCGATGACGTAGCCGCCCGCGAACAGCAAGCCGAGGATGTCACCGACGAGAATCGTGATCAGGGGAACCATTGCCGGTCGGAAGATGTGGCGCACCGTCACTTGTCCCTCCGACAGCCCCTTCGCTCGAGCCGTCTTCACGAACTCCGCGTGAACGTACTCGAGGGATTCGGCCCTGGCGTAGCGCATCTCGGAGGCGATCGCCGATGTCGATAACACCACCACCGGTAACACGAGCTGGTGGGCGTTCTCGAGTGACAGGAGTCCGTGCTCGGTCGAGTAAAATATCGGGAACCAACCGAGGTACACGCCGAAGATCAAGATCAGCATGATCGCGAACCAGAAGTTCGGCAGACTGATCCCGGTAAACGCGAACAGCGTCGCGGCGTAGTCTTCACGGGTGTACTGGTGGGTAGCCGAGTAGAGGCCGATGGCGAACCCGAGGACGACCGAGATGACGGTCGCCGGGAACACGTACTGGAAGGAGTAGATCCAGGAGTTGGCGATGACGTCGACGACCGGCTGGTTGTACGTGGTCGAGAGACCCCAGTCGAGAGTCGCCAACCCCACCATGAAGTTAACGTACCGGTCCCACATGGTGTCGCCGTACCCAAGCTGTTCTTCGTACAGTTCTCTCGCCTCGTCAGCGTCCATCCCAGCCTGGACCTGCTGATCGACGAATTCGGCCCCAGAGGCCGAAATCGGCGACAGATCCATCAAGATGAACGTGATCGTCAGCGTGACCCAGGTCGCAAAAAAGGTCCACGCCAATCGTTTTGCAATGTATGCTTTCATTTCGTCGGGAATTGATAGCTTCGGAATCCGGATAGAATCCGCGTGTGCGGACAGGCTTCAAGCGGTAATTGGTCGTCGGGCGTTACTGCTCTTCTTCGATTTGCCACCGGTTGATGTCGTAGCCCCAGGAAATACTCGGGTCCTCGGATGGCTCGACATGTGCGCGGTAGCCGTTGAGGTCCTCCGGGAAGTAGAGGAAGTTCCACGGCTGTTCTTCGCTGAGGATACCGAACACCTCTGCGAGAACCTCCTGGCGCTCCTCGTCGTCGCTCATGGTCGAGGCCTCTGCCAACATATCGGCGATTCCGTGTGGATCGTCGTAGCCGTACGCGTTGGCCGTGTTCCATGGCTCGTCGGTCTCGGCCCAGTAACTCTCCGTCGCCTCGGGGGCACGTGGGTAGGAGTTCCGTCCGATACCAGCCATCAGATCCCAGTCGCGTGCTTCACCGGGTGGGATGTAGAAGAACTCGTTCAGCATCGAGTTCCACGGTACTGGTTCGAGTTCGACGGCCAGCCCGATGTCCTCCAGCTCGTCCTGAATGTACCGGGCAATGAGTTCGGTCGCCTCGGCCGAATCGCTGAACACGAAGTCCAGGACGACCTCCTCGCCGTCTCCATCGACGACGCGGCCATCCTCGAAGGCGTAGGGACTCGGGAGGTTGTCCGCGAGCTGGTCCTGTGCGGCGTCGGGGTCGTAGTCCCACTCGACGACGTGCGTGTCGTCGTAGAACTCGGAGTACTCCGGTGCGAGGGTGTGTGCGACGTTCCCGTAGCCCATCTGGATGTTGTCGACGATTGCCTGACGGTCGACGGCCATCGTGAGTGCCTGGCGGACCTCGGGAACGTTGAGTGCCCCCCACCCGTCCTCGCGCATGTTGTAGAACATGCTCTGACAGAAAACCGTCGGCGTGTTGATGATCTGGACGTCGTCGAGATCCTCGAACTCGTCGGCTCGCCTGGATGGAATGCCCGTATTCGTGATTTCGCCTGCCTGCAACGCGGAGAGTCGGGTCGACTCCTCACGCATGACTTGGTAGGTGAACTCCTCCATGTACGGGGCGTCCTCGTAGCCCTCGTAGTTCCGGAGGTAGTAGTCGTCGTTCCGGACGGCGTACATCCGTGCCTCCGTCTCGAGGACCTCGATGGTGAACGCACCGAGGTTCCCCGTGTAGGCTAGCTCCTGAATTTCCTCGTCTTCGTTCAGCCCGTCGCCATCCTGGTCCTCGACGTACGGCTCCAGGAGTTCTTTTGGCACGACTTCCTGAAAGCCCCACATGATCGGTTCCTGCAGGAACGCTGGGAACGGTTCCGGCAGTTCCACAGTGAACTCGAACTCCCCGGTTTCCTCGACGTTGAACCAGGCTTGCGTGCCGTCCTCGTCGGCAGCCTCGAACCCATCAGGCACCTCGTCGACGCCCATACGCCAGTTGTCCTCGCCGGAGGCGGAGGCCCAGTTCCCCTCGCCCTGGATGACCTCGGTGATCGAGTACACCCAGTCTTCCGCAGTCATTTGCCCGTACGGATCGCTCCACTCACCGTGTTCCGTGAGGGTGAAGGTGTACTCCGTGAAGTCGTCGTTGACCTCGTAATCACGGACCAATCGGGGGACGAACTCGGAGTCTTCGTCGAGGTCGTATGCTGAGTCCATCACGCGAGAGACGCGGGCACCCGAGGTGGTGTCAGTGATCCGGAACACATTGTAATTTGGCGCCTCGCTACCCTGGGCTCCAATCCAGTGACCCTGGATCTGGACGTCGTCCGTCCCATCATCAGTGGAGGGATCGGTCGAGTCGTCGTCACCGTTGCCCCCTGCTGGCGGGTCGTCCGACTCGCCCGTACAGCCGGCGAGGGCTGCTATACCTGCAGCACCAACCGTTTTGAGAATATGTCTTCTATCAGTCGCACCGTTGTGGTCTTTGCCACGCATACACATATCCAGGGCAGAAGGTGAATATAAACTTTTCTGTCTCGTTGAGTTCTGTTACAAACGAACGTATTCAACGGTGATAGGTGTTGGATCTAGGCACGTCTCGGTTAGATACCGGACAACCAGAAAGGGGCCATCGCCCGACTCCTACCCGAGATTCCGCATGAGAAACGAAAGGACCAACAGTAACGCACCGGCCAACCCCAGTTGCAAACCCGTCAAATATTGACGCTTCGGATCGGTATCGGGACGCTCTAATTTTTCAGTCAGCCGTCTCGAGGGCGGTTTGATCGGTTCGTATTCGGTCTCTTCAGCCTCCGCTTCAGGGGAGTCGTCCGCGTCCTGGATCGTTCGCCGCCGATCGATCGTCGGCCTCGTGAGGAACACTGCTGCGGTAAACAACACGAACGAGAGGAGGAACGAGCCGTTGATGAACGTCACTCGTCCACCGCCGAGGAAGACGGTCAGAACCGCGAGTGCCAGCGCGCAGGCTACCGCAATCAGAGCCGCGGTTCGGACCACCGATGGAAATGAGCGTTGCTTCGTCACGGATTGGAACGTTCTCATTCGAGGGTGTTACCTGTTGCGCCTCGCGCAGTACGCCTTCGTCCCCGTATTGACGTGAGTTAGGTTGATATTACTGTCACTAAAATATCTCATTATCCCTGATCATAACAGTTTTGTAGGGGCATCCTCGTCACTAGTGGTATGGATGCAAAGCGCATTCGACGGAGACGGTATCTCGCCACAGTAGCTGGTATTTCAGCTGCCGCACTGGCCGGTTGTACCGGCGACGAGGAAGCCGACGATGAGGAAGAGCCCGACGCGGACGACGGGGAAGACGACGACCACGAAGATGACGAGCACGACGGGGAAGACGACGACCACGAGGACGATGATGACGACGACGAGGCGGACTCCCCCGACGTCGAAGCGGTGACCATCGACGAGGATACCGACGGTGACGTCATCGAGGCCGGTCGGATCGAAGTCGAAGACGGCGTGACAATTGACGGCTCGATCGAGAGCGAAGATGGCGTCTCGATCGGTGACGACGTGACCGTTGACGGGTCCGTTCATGGCGACCAGGACGTGGTGATCGGGGACAATGCTGACATCGACGGTGACGTCTCCGCTGAGACAAGCGTCAGTATTGGCCACAACGCTTCAATCGACGGGAGCGTGACCGCGAATTTTGACGTCGTGATCGGCGACGACGGTTCAATTGGCGGCGACGTGACCGCGGATGTCGTCCAACTCGGCGAGGACACGGAAGTCGAGGGCGAAGTCGAGGAAACCGCCGAGTCAGACGACGATTGAGACGATTTACTGTAGCCGTTTACCGGTGACTACCCATACCGGTTCGGCAATCCCCGGTAAGCGACTACAGTAATGCGTAAGGGGACTCCTCACAACTGCTCCCGTATAGGGCACTCTTCAGGTTCCTCCCCGAGTGGAAAGAGACGATACGGTTCCTTATATTTGGGTTATAAATCCCACATGCAATTACTGTAGGGCCTCCTCGAGGCCCCACCCCATCGACCAGCAGCGGCATGCCGCCAGACCTATCTCGACGCGGGGTCGAACCGACCGGCGTATGCAACCGGTCGGTCTGACCGGCTGTCCCCGATTCTCGCTACGGAAGGAGCACGACCTTCCCGGTACTCCGGCGATCTTCGATGTAGCGATGGGCGGCTCCGGCCTCCTCGAGCGGGAATGTTTCGCCAACGATAACCTCGAGCTCGCCCTCAGTGAGACCTTGCGTCAGGTCGGGGATGGCCTGCATGATCCGATTGGGATCGTGGCGCGAGGCCTTCCCGAGATGGAACCCGATGACGGATTTGTTCTCGAACAGGAGCCGCTGGTTCTGGGCCGTCGCGGGCTCCCCGCTCGCGACGCCGTAGGTCACGAGCCGCCCGAAATGTGCGAGCGCATCGAGACTCCGATCGAAGACGTCCCCCCCGACGCTCTCCAGAACGAGGTCGACGCCACGACCGTCAGTTTCGGCGTCGACGATCTCGCGGAAGTCGGTCTCGGTGTACTGAATCGGATGATCACAGCCGAGATCGGCCGTCAGTTCGAGCTTCGCGTCCGTGCTCGCGGTGCCGAAGACCGTCGCACCGGCCCGGCTGGCGAGCTGGACGGCCGCCGTCCCGACGCCGCCTGCAGCAGCTTGGATGAGGACGGACTCTCCCTCCTCGAGGCCGCCCCAGCCGAACAGACACGAGTGCGCCGTCAGAAACTGGACGGGGAAGCCGGCAGCCGCCTCGAAGCTCATGCCGTCGGGAATCGCCAGGAGCATCTGTGCGTTGGCCGTGGCGTATTCGGCATAGCCACCGCCGCCGATCATGCCGACCACGCGGTCGCCCTCGCTCAGACCGACGCCCTCGCCGGTGGCGTCGATCGTCCCTGCGACTTCCATCCCCGGAACGTAGGTCGGTTCGGGACCGCCGGGATACAACCCGCGACGTTGCATGATGTCAGCGAAATTAATGCCCGCGGCCTCGACGGCGATCCGTACCTCCCCTGGGTCGGGGTCCGGCTGCTCGCGTTCCACGGACTCGAGCTGGTCGCTGTCCCCGTACGCACGGACTTCGATTGCCTTCATGCTCATAGAGTGTTTGTCGTTCGAGACCGTGTCGCATAAAGAACCGTCAACCGGGAACAACTGCCCGGGAGTTTACCAGCCCCTCGGCGATGATCGTTTTACCCCACATTGGGTCCGCTGTTGGAGTTGCACGATCCAAAATTCGAATCTTTGGCCCCTGGGCGAATCCGAAGCAGAATTCAGTTTATACTGGGGGACCGACATCGGCCCAGTAGGAGGGAACCGACCCAAACTATAGTACCAAGTGAAACGATCTACACACCCCACAGCGAGGCGGCTCAGAACCGGTCTATCACCGATTCTGAGCCATGGTCTCGTGAGGGTGTGTGCAATGAGGTTCAGTGGCTACTATATCTCGAGGGCACGTACATGACCCAGCCCGCCGCCGGGATCTCGAGGCTGCACTCCCCGTTTTCGTCGACGGTGACGTCCTGCCCATGGTCGGTTTCGTCGGTCAGTTCTCGATCACTCCAGTTGGTCTCGACGGTGACCGACACCGGGTCGGTCCCCTTGTTGATCCCGGCGAGCAGGTTGCTTTCGCGCTCGAACACGTAGCTGTCCGCGTCGACGTACCGGTCGATGGCAGCCCCCTCCGCGTGTTCGTTTTTGACCCGAACGAGCGCCTGTAGCTCGGGATCGTCGAGGTCGGCCCGGAAGAGCATAGGCATTCCCTCGTAGGCCAGGAGGTACGCCTGGGCGAGTTCGATCTCTCGACCCTCGGGGTCGTCGGGACCGACACCGGGGCCGCTCGTGTCGTGGTTCTGTGCGAACGTGACTGCAACCTCCGGACGGTGGTGGACGACACCCGGTTCAGCGGCGCCAGCCAGCAACTCCATCGACGCACCCTCGAAGACGGAGACGAGCGTCTCGTAGAGCGGGAAGTCGAATACCGCCATCCCGGTGTCGGCAAACCTGTCCAGCCGATCGATGTTCCCCTCGTCCCAGACCTCGCCGACGCGCCACAGGCCGAGGTTCTCGGCGAGCGGACTGATCTCCTCGGCAAAGTACCACGGCCAGATGTGTGCGGCCGCGTCGTATCGCAGGCCGTCGGCACCGACGTCGGCCATCGTCTCGAGGTACGCCCGATGAGCCTCCTGAACCTCGGGATGCTCGACGTCTAACGTCGGGAGTCCAAGCAGTTCGCACATGTACTGTTCCTCCTCGCCAGTCAGTTCGCAGTTGCCGATTTCGCCGTACTCGTGGAAGTGCTCATCTTCCTCGAACTGTGGCCACTCGACTGGGCCGTCGGGCCCGGGTGGGTTCGCCATGTGGTTGAGCACGGTGTCGAGGACGACCTCGATGCCGTGGTCATGGGCCGTCTCGATCATCGACTCGAGTTCCTCGCGGGTGCCGTAGGCGGAGTCGAAGTTCCGCAGATCGACCGGCTGATAGCCGAGGGGTGGATGGGGCTCGAGGTGGCCGTAGTGGGGGTGTTCGGACTCGTAGAACCCTTCCTGCTCCTCGGTGGCCTGATCCTCCCAGCTGAGTTTCGATTCGGCCGGTTGGGGCACCCAGATGGTCTGGACCCCGGCGTCGGCGAGTCGCTCGAGGTCCGCCTCGATCTCGCTCCAGGGCGTGTGAAAGTACTGGTAGGCCGCGTGCTCGTCCACAGTGACGGCCGGTCCCTGTGGGGGGTCGGTGGATTCCGTCTCAGCCGAGTCATCGTCCTGGGCGTCTGATTCCGTTGATTCCTCGTCATCGGTCTGGGTGCCGGCTTCAGTATCCGTGCCTGGATCCGTAGCACCAAGCGCGTGGAGGGTGCCGCCGACGGTTGCTAGACCCGCCAAACCCGCCGCAGTGTACCCGACGAATTCCCGTCGATTCGGCGCACCCGAACGGGCGCGTTCGTGATCGCTGTCCTCGTCCATGCGCTTGATTAAGCCGCGAAGTACAATTTCGTAACGGTTCCATTCAGTTCGCCGGTCGCTGAATCACCCCACTCGACACGCCTTTGGAACCGTCTTGGGGATGCACGGACCGACTCCAGGAGGCATCCCCCCTCGCACACCTTCGCATCGTTTAAGAGTGCCCTGCCAGACTATCGGAGTATGAGCGAGGAATCACAGGAACTCGGGATCACCGAGTCCAAATCGCATCGGCCCGGCGAGTGGTACGCCGAGGTCGTCCAGAAGGCCGGACTGGCAGATTACGCCCCCATGGGTGGGTTCATCGTCACGAAACCTCGAGGGTACGCCCTCTGGGAGGGCGTCCAGGACGCCCTGGATGGCTGGTTCAAGGAGACGGGCGTCGACAACGTCTACTTCCCGCTTTTCATCCCCGAGAGCTATCTCGAGCGCGAGAAAGACGTCGTGGAGGGGTTCGACCCCGAGGTGGCGTGGGTCACCCAGGGCGGACACAACGAACTCGAGGAACGCCTCGCGGTTCGCCCGACCAGTGAGTCGATAATCGCGCCCTTCATGGCCGATTGGGTGCGCAGCCACCGCGACCTGCCCCTCCGACTGAACCAGTGGTGTTCGGTCGTTCGGTGGGAGGCGACCGACACCAAGCCCTTTTTCCGCACGAAGGAGTTCCTCTGGCAGGAGGGCCACACGGCCCACGAGACCCACCAGGACGCCTGGGAGGAGGTCTGGACCCGCCTCGAGCAGTACGAGCGCCTGTACACGGACGTCCTCGCGATACCCGTCCTCAAGGGCAAAAAGCCCGAACACGACAAGTTCCCCGGTGCGGACACCACGACGACCGTCGAGTGTCTGATGCCTGACGGGAAGTCAGTCCAGGGTGGCACGAGCCACCACCTGGGACAGTCGTTCGCCGACGCGTTCGACATCACGTTCGTCGACGAAGACGAGACCGAACGGACGGCACACACCGCCTCTTGGGGCGTCTCCTGGCGCGCGCTCGGGGCCCTCATCATGACACACTCGGACGATCAGGGGCTGGTGTTGCCCCCGACAATCGCCCCGACGCAGGTCGCCATCGTCCCCATCTGGCAGGAGGACACCGAGGAGCAGGTCCTCTCGTACGCGAGCGAGGTCGCCGAGGAACTCGAGGCGGCCGGGGTTCGCGTCGTACTCGACGACCGGGACGGCCGCAATCCCGGGTTCAAATTCAACGAGCACGAACTCGAGGGCGTCCCCCTCCGCATCGAGATCGGCCCCAACGAGGCGACCGACGACGAGTTGACGCTGGTTCACCGACCCGACAGCGAGAAGCTCGTCGTCGATCGCGAGGGCGCGGCAGATACCGTACAGGAACACCTCGACACGGTGTACGCCAAACTCTACGCCGCAGCCGAGGAAACGCTCGAAGCCAACGTCAGGACGGCCGAGAGCGCCGAGGAGATCATGGGGACGATCGGTCGCCACGGTGGCTACGTGAAGGTGCCGTGGTGTGGTGACGAAGCCTGTGAGGCGGTCATCAAGGAGAAGGTCGCCGCCGAGATCGTCATGCAGCCACTCGCCGAGGAGAGTCCCGAAACCGACGGCGAGCCTGAATCTCCAGCGGATCCCGATGCCACCTGTCCGATCTGTGGCGACCCGGCCGATCAGATCGCCTACTTCGCCAGGACCTACTGACTCCCTCCCCAGGGTTCGTGGGACCAGTCGATCTGAAGACGGG
>LKND01000082.1 GCA_001564275.1 Natrialbaceae archaeon Tc-Br11_E2g14
CCCGGCGGCGCCATCTCCGATCGCATCGGTTCGCGGTACGCCCTCACCGTCTTCGGCTTGCTCGCGACCGTCGGCTTCACCATCTGGCTCGCCGCCCCGTTTCTGGCTGGTATCACCGTCGGGCCGGTCGAACTCTCGATTCTGGCGATCTTCGTCGGCCTCGTGTTCGCCCAGGCCTGGAAGTCATTCGGTCTTGGGGCCACCTACGCCATCGTCAAACAATCCGTCCCCCCGACGCAACTGGCGGCCGGCTTCGCCAGCACCGAGAGCTTTCGGCGCACCGCGTTCCTCGTGGGGCCGCTGATCGCCGCCGCCATTTTCGCGCCCTTCACCAGCGCATCCGACGACGTCGTCCTCGCCTTTCAGCTGATCCTAGTCGTCGCCATCGCCGTCGGGATTCTGGGGACCCTCCTCCAGCACCGACTCTACGACTCGAGTGAGGACAGCTTTGGCAAGGAGTTCGAGGGACTCGAGCAGATCAAACGCGACCTGCGGGAGATGCCCGACGAACTGCGACCCCTGCTGGTCGGGGATACGCTCGTCCGGTTCGCCAACGGAATGGTCTACATCTTCTTCGTCCTCGTGATCACGGAGTTCCTGACCGTCGGACTGGACCTCCCGTTCGCCATCCCGCTCGCGGGTGAGAGCCTTTCGCCGCAGGCCTTCTTCGGGGTCCTGCTGGGTCTCGAGATGGCCATCGCCTTGCTGGTGATGATCCCGGCGGCCAAGCTCGCCGAGCGCGTCGGGTTAAAGCCGGTCGTCGCTGCGGGCTTTCTCGTCTACGCCGTGTTTCCGATCATGCTCATCTCGGTTCCCGAGGGCGGGGTCTGGATCTTCGGAACCGCGGGCGTCGTGGCGCTCCTCTTTGCCTTCTCCGGGTTGCGGTTCGCGGGACTTCCGGCACACAAGGCACTGATCGTCGGGCCCGCCGAGATGGGGGCCGGCGGCCGGGTGACGGGCACGTACTACCTGCTGCGGAACCTGATCGTCATCCCGAGTGCTGCTCTGGGCGGCCTGCTCTGGGGTGGGTTCTCGAACCCGTTGACGGGCGAGGCGGTCTTCGCGGGGGATCCAGTCGTGGCGTTCACCATCGCGACCGCTATCGGCCTCGTGGGAACCGGCTACTTCCTCGTCTTCGGCGAGGAGTTCGAGGCTTACGCCTGAGTGTTCGAGTCGGTTCCCCCTCGAGGCTCCAGACGGACTCGAGGCCAACCCAGCGGCTCGTCGACTGGCGATCCATCGCCAAGCTATACTATAGTAGCCAGTGAAAGTCATTACACACACCCGCACGACACCATGGCGCAGAACCGGTCTCAAACCGGTTCGGAGCCGACTCACTGTGAGGGTGTGTAACTCGTTTCAGTTGGTACTATAATCCGCCCACGTCACCGGAATGTCCGGTCGTCGACCGGCGCCTCGTCGTCGGGGCCGTCCGAATCCGAGAGCCGTGGCGTGAACCCGCCGGTCAGGATCACGGCGACGACGATCAGCGCCGAGGAGAGGACCACGAAGTCCGCGCTGGGATCGTAGTTCGCGAGGCTCGAGGCCGTCGAGACGACGAAGATCGTCACGAAGAAGACGACCGTCGAGATGATGACCAGGGCGACGATGCCGAAGAGGAGGACCAGGAGCGACGAGAGCAGGTTTCGAACGGGAGCCATTGTCGACGGTTTTTTGCCTCGCCTACTCAGTATTTCGTTCCCGCTGGATCGTCACTCGAGGCGAAGCGACTCGTCGGGGGCTGCGGATACGACTCGAGTCGCTCACGTTCAAGCGATCCGATAGGTTCGCTCGAGACGCATGGGGCTTCAAAAAGTGTACCAATTCGCTACGAGTCTTGTACCAATGTATTAAGCGTGTCGACGGAGTGGTGCCACGACACCGCGGCAGCCGTCGATCGATTCCCCCCTCATACGGATTGGTGTCGTCTCTTCCCGGTGAGTGCCAGCCCGGGTTCGGCACTCACCGGTAAACAGTGACACTAAACCGTATCAGTCGAGTCTGGCGAACGCGAGGTTGCCGGAGATGTTCTTGATGTAAATGTCCACCACGTCGCCCTCGCTCGCACCGGGAACGAAGATGGTGTAGTTCCCCTTCTCGGCGACGCCGTCGCCTTTCCGCCCCGTGCCCGTGATCTCGACGGTGTATGTCTGGCCCTCCTCGACGGCCTCGCGTTGCTGTTGTTGCTGGGCGCTCGAGGAGCGCTTGGTCACCGGTCGGAACGCCCCACAGGCGTCACAGCGAAGCATAGGGGTTCGGTCCTCGCGGACGAGGCGCGTGTCCGGGAGGCCACACTCCGAACAGCGGACGTACTCCTCGACGTAGGCGTCGATGGCGGCGTCGAAGTCCTGGCCCGAGAAGCTCCCGTTGTATCGGCTCCGCCCGTCCCCGAGTTTACCGTTGGTCCCAAGCTCTCGCTGGACGAATCGGTGGAGGTGGTCGGTCTCCCGAGAGAGGGTGTCGGCGATCTCGCCGAGGTTGGTAAACCGGGTGAACGCACCGTCTTTCTGTGCCTGAGCGTTAGGGATGTTCAGGCGCTCGTCGCTCCCACCGATGTCGGGAACGTTCTCCATCGCGCGGTCGAGACTCGACTCGTAATCCATGTTCGAGGGAAGTGGCCCGCAACGTAAATCCGTTCTGCTCTGTCCCCAGCGCCCGCTGATCACGGTGTTCAGGGCTTGCAACGGTCTGTTTCGGCGTGAGGGCCAGGCCGGGGGTCGATCCCCGGACGATGCGATGGCCGTTCCGATTCATCGTGTTCGACCGCTCGAGGGCGGTCCGTCGATCCGGGATCGGGTCGCCTCGTCACGGCCACCGGCTGCCCCGAACCGTCGCTGACGGGATCCTACTGCTCGAGCTTCCTCCCGGTGTCACTCGTCGTGGCGCTCACCGCCTCGAGTTCGATCGTCCCGGTCGTGGTGTCGTCGTCGAATCGCACCCGTGGAATCACCGTGAGTGAGCAGGGGTCCCCCGGCTCGAGCCGGCCGACGAGGTCGTGCTCGAGAGCGACGTCGACGCTATCGTTGCCACCAGTGTGAGTACGGCTGTCGCTGCCAGCACCGCGGACATCGGTGCCCAGACAACTGGCTCTCCCCTCCTCAGCCGTCTGTCCGCCACCGGCGCCCCCGTCGCGCTGCCCACCGCGAAGCCGGATGTGCTGGCTGTCGACGCAAGTCGCCCGTTCCGGTGTGAGCGTGAACGGGCCGGCGGCGTTACACGACGAACACCGGGCAGGCTCGCGCCGGTAGCGACCCGGCTGGCGAACGCGCTCGTGGTGCTCACAGCGGACACAGCGATAGTCGGCGACGATCGCTCTGGGTCGGACCTCGCCGACGTCGACCACGATGCCGTCGACGCGGATCAACTGGTTGCAGACGTCGGTCCGTAACGCCCCGATCGGTTGGCGACGCTCCAGGGGCGGGTCGGTCACCCGAAGGTAGACGCGGTCGTCGGGGTGAACACCGACCACGTCGTCGCCCAGTTCCGTGGCAACCTCACTGAGGGCCCGCCGACCGGCCTCGAGCGTACGGTCCGGTTCCTCGAACAGCGGCTCGGAGAAGCGATAGTCAGCGCCGACGCGCTCGAACGGGATGGTGAGCGCTCGTCGGTTTGGGAACCCCTCCAGAAAGCGGTTGACCTCGTTGGCAGCCGGTTTGAACACCTGGGTCCGCCACTTCTCGACCAGTTCCCTGTCGGTGACCATACCGACCGCACCTCGAGCGGTCCCTTTGGTAGTCGGGTGTTACCCGTCACGCTGCCAGGACCGTGCCTGCCCACGGTCCGTGACGGGGGGCTCACGCACTCTCGCCCGTGTCCACCACCGTCAGGTAGCCCACGTAGAGCAACACCGAGACGACGAGTGCCGCGGCGAAGACGGTCACGCCGACGAACCCCTCGAGGGCGGCCTCGGGGTGATCTCCGAGGTACGCGCCACCCTCGACCGCGAGGACGAACAGGCCGCCGTAGACCGCCGTCAGCGCGATAGCGCGGGCAAGGACCACCGCGTCGAGCCGCCGCCACTTCAACAACTCGAGCACGAACAGGAACGCCAGCGCGAGGATGTAGAACGGTTCCGGGAGTGCCTGACCCAGGCTCCGTCCCTCCTGCAGGCCGACGACGCCGTAATAGCCGAAGGCTAGCAACACCGCGCCGACGAGTGTGAGTGTGACCCCGTAGCCACTCGCATCGTCGGCGCGAGGCGGCTCGAGGGTATCCGACGTCGCGTCGGAGGCGCCCACCATGTCTCGAGGCTCGCGGAACCAGGCCATAGTTAACGGGCGTATATCCCGGCGACGATGGCGGGCCCGCGGACCGAATCGCGTGACCGTTCGCCAGAACCGACACCATCGATCATCGGGGCCACGGGCGATAGCCCTTTACTGATTGGGCCACCGAGGATATCTCGATGACCGATTTAGTTGCGTCCGTCGGGTTCCTGATGGACGACACGCAGCCCCCCGACCCGGAACAGCAGGCCGCCCTCGAGGCCGGGCGACACCTCATCGGTTCGGTCGACACCGTCTCCCCGCACTCGCTCGTCGAGGCCGACGCCTCGGTCGATGCCGACGTCCTCTGGTGGCATCGCGGCCGCCCGGTCGATCAGTTGCAGTGGCTCGCCGATTGCCGCCCCACGATCCAGGCCCATCTCGAGGCTGGCGGCGGCCTCCTCCTCTCGGGGCGGGCACTCGAAGCGGTCGTGCCCTTCGGCATCGATCCCATCGCCCCTATCCCCTATCTCGACGTCGGCCCTACGGGGCTCTACCGAAAGTCGATGTACGCGGACCATCCCCTCTACGCGGGGCTCGAGGGTTCCCACCTGGACACCTGTGCATACGCCGCTCCCGGTGAGGGCGTTCGATTTGGCCGCCTGTTGCCAGCGCGCGGGGAGGTTCTCGGGAGTGCGATCTTTCCCGATCACGAGGCCCCCCACGACGTGACGACGGTCGGCTGGCGAGTCGGCGACGGCGGTGTCCTCGGTATCGGTGCGGGGATCCGGTTTGTCGAGGACCCGCCGGAGCCCGTGGCCCACAATCGCGACGTCCTGACCGCCAACGCTCTCGAGGTGCTCGCCGCGGGGGCGGTGGGCCTCGAGGGGCGTCCCAAGTCCGTCGAGTCGCTGTCGGCCGATCGGGACCGCGTTCGCTCGGATCCAGCGTTCCCCAGGTATCACCTCACCCCTCCGGCGAACTGGCTCAACGACCCCAACGGGTTGATCGAGCGCGACGGCACCTACCACGCCTTCTACCAGTACAATCCCGGCGGCCCCTACCATGGCACTATCCACTGGGGACACGCCGTGAGCGACGACCTGATCACCTGGAGTGATCGTCCCGTCGCGCTTACGCCCTCGCCCACGGGCCCCGACCGGGACGGCTGCTGGTCCGGTTGTGCCGTCCCGGTCGGTGGGGATACCCGGATCGTCTACACCGGTGGCCGCGGGAACCGACAACTCCCCTGTGTCGCCACGGCCGTCGACGACGCCCTCGACGAGTGGGAAAAGGCCGACGCGAACCCGGTGATCGAGTCGATTCCCGAGGAGCCACCGCTTCGTCGAACCGAGGACTGGGACGGCGAGTTCCGGGATCACTGCTTGCTCGAGTTCGACGGCACCTGGCACCACATCATCGGCTCGGGCGTCGCCGACGGCCCCGGGACGGCGCTGGTCTACACCTGTCCGGACGACGACCTCACCGACTGGACCTACCGGGGGCCGATGCTCACCGGTGATCGGGTGCGCGACGGCGACATGTGGGAGTGCCCGGAGCTGCTCACCTTCGAGGACGCCGACGTACTCCACGTCTCGAACTACGAGACCGTTCGCTACTTCGTCGGGTCGTACGACCCCGAGACCTGTTCGTTCGACGTCGAGACGACCGGCTGTCTCGACCACGGCTGCTGGTACGCTCCCCAGTCGCTCGTCGACGACCGGGACACTGCGGGCACGACGCGCTGGCTCACCTGGGGCTGGCTCAAGGAGGGGCGCGACGAACGCGCCCAGTGGGACGCCGGGTGGTCCGGCGCACTCTCGCTTCCGCGAGTCATCGACCTCGATGACGCCGGGCGAATCAGGCAGCGACCGGCTCCCGAACTCGAGGCGCTCCGTGAGCGATCGCTGCTGGCGGCCGACGAGCCACAGGTCCTCACGGACGAGGATCGGTCACTCGACGCCAGCGGTCGCCACCTCGAGATCGAAGCCGAGATCCGCCTGGATGACGCCCGGGAGTTCGGTCTCGTGGTTGGCGAATCCGACACCGGTACCGAGGAGACGCCGATCAGGTACACCCGGGAGAACGAACTCGTCGTGGAGCGCGCTCACTCGAGCCCGGATCACCGTGTTGCGACCGAGCCGGTGGCGATGCCGATCACGCCAGTGGACGACGCCCTCTCGCTGCGGCTCTTTTTCGACGGCTCGATTCTCGAGTGCTTCGCGAACGATCGCCACTGCCTCAGTACACGAATCTATCCGGGCGATGGCAGCGACGGACTCTCGATCTACGCCGAGGACGGACGGGCCGTCCTCGAGTCCCTGTCGGTGTGGGAACTCGGGTCGGCCTGGGCGAGTGACGGGGCCTCAGTCGACTCGAGTGGGTCCGAATAACGGGACTCGAATCCGTCGAGGTGACCACCACTCCTTTCGAGGTGGTGGCCAGCCTCGAGCCGAAACCCACGACTGGCGCCGGGACACTCGATCACGAGTAAGGACGGCTTACCGCCCTTCCCGATCGCCGCCTGGGAACTATCGGCTGCGGTACGTCGATTCGTGGTCGTCTCTGCCATCATCGTCTCCCCCGTGCTCGACGAACGAGTGGAGCGAACGCGGCAACGCCTCGCCCGGCAGCGGGAGGTGGCCGTGAGCGAGGACGTCCCGGCGGCGACTGTTCGTCCCATCGACGACCAGCCGTGCCGTTGGCGCGAGGGTGCCGCCGAAGCGGGCCTGCTGTTCCGCGGGTGGGAGTTCGGCAACGTCGTCGAGGTGGAGGCCCCGCAGGTCGTAGTAATTGAAGAAACTCGAGACGAGGAGCTCCTCGCGATGTGGGTAGGCCAGATAGGAGTACGTCTGAAACGGTGCGCTCTCGGGGTTCGTGAGGACCAACCCCGACCCGTTCAGTGGCTCGTAGTCCCCCCTGAGGGAATCGGCGACGAACCCGTACAGGGCGTCATATCCCTCGATTCCCGGCGCGAAGGTGTGTTCGTGACTCGAGATGAAGAGGTAGTAGCGGTCGTCCATCACGACGATGTGTGGCCGCTCGAGTTCCTGATTCGTGCCGACACCCTCGAGGATGGGGTTCTCGAGGTGCCAGTCCGTCGGGTCGCCGCTGGGTGACACGGCCAGGCCGACACTGCCGTTGAACGCGAGTTCCTCGGGGGTGGCCTCGTACCGGTCTCGAGCGTCGCCGTGGGGTTCGAGGAGTGGCGTGTTCGCCTCGAACAGCAGGCAGGTCTCGCCAGTCCGGGAGTCCTCGAAGAACCAGGGGTCGCGGAACGTGTAGAGCATCCCGCGTGACTGGTTCTCGCGCTCGTAGCGCTCCCCGTCCGGCTCGAGCAGGGTCTCGTGTTCGAACGGCCCCTCGATGGTAAGCCCCTCGCCGTCGGTGTGGATCGTCCCGCCATACCCGACGGCCAGCCGCTGGGTGTAGGTCAACTCCTCCTCGCCGCGGCTTCCCGCGGCGGTGTAGAAGCCGTAGACCTGGCCCTCGTCGTACAGCGCCGAACCCGCCCACTGGCGCGAACCCAGCGCGTCGCCGTCGAACAGCCGGCCGCCGCAGGTCCACTCGAGGCCGTCCCGCGAGTAGAAGTATCGGATGGTCGCGACGTCGTGACGCTTGCCGGGTAACAGATCAGCGGGGGCGGTCAACGAGCACATGACGCGGTAGCCGTCGATGTCGGCGATGGAGCCGTCTCGATTGCGCAGAAGCCAGGTGTCCCAGAGGTGGCGTTCCTCGTCGATCCGTCGTTCCGGCGGATAGACGACCGGAAGGACGGTTTCCGCCGTGCGCTCGATTCCGGTGGCCTGGGATCGGGTCCAACGGGGAGTCCGACGCGGCGGTGTCCGTGGGGTTGGCTGGGCGGTCATCGTCCTCACTCGAGTGAGCGAGTGAAAAACCGTTTTGATCGTCCATCGTCCGACACAGGTGAGGAGTGGTCCACTTCACTGACGCTCCTCCCTGTACGTGATGGGAGAAACGACTTATTACTCGGGGGTACAAAAGCTTTAATTCGGCGTACGCCAATCGACAGGTGTACTCCACCGACGCCCACTCGAGGGCGACCGTCGGTTTGTGCGATGTCGGTCGAGTACGATACCCATGAAAACAGAGTCATCTACGTCGGACAAGATCGGTCGCCAGCCTCCAGTCTCCCAGTTCACGGCGTTCACCATCCTTCGTGACGATCGACGGCGAACGACCCTCCGGCACTGTCTGCACCCCCTCGGTCACACCACGGTCGCGGCGTTGATCGATACGATAGCGTTTCACGAAGGGGACGACTCGCCCGCCAATCGCGAACGAATCGCGATCGACCTCCACCACGTCCATCTCCCGCTGTTGGCCGAGGCGAACCTCGTGAGGTACGACCGAACGGATGGGCGGATCGAGGCTCGCGCCGGTGTGAGTTCACTCGTGACCTATCTGGACGCCATGTCGACCTCGGGGATCGACGACGGGGCCGTGTGAGGACGCCATTAGAGCAACAGGGAGATGACAGCAAGCGCCAGGAATATCAACACGAGCCACTTCGCGATGGACATCGAGAGCCCCGCGACGCCGCCCGCTCCGAGAACGCCGGCGATCAGTGCGATGACGAAGAACAGGATTGCCAGTTCGAGCATGTCATGCTCAAGGTGCGTCCCGTGGAAATGGCTGGGGCCTGCACATGCCGTGCTGGGCGTGGCCCCGTACACTTAGGAGTCGTTGGCAATATGACCAAGGTTTATACTCAAATCCGCACCAATTGTGCCCGGAACGCCAATGTACGCGTTCCGACTCCAGTAAAGAAAATCGAATTGCCAACAACTGTTAGGGCCACTCGATCAGGCGCCCGAGTGTGGACCCCCCCCTTCTCAGACCGGCCCCGGGCCCGGCGGTTCGGGCGCGGGCGGGGCAGCGCGCTTGTGCGCGCTCCCGACGTGGAGGTCCTGTACCATCTCGATGACCTCGAGGTCAACCGCAAGCAGATCGGCAGCCGCCGCCGCGGGCACCCCGCCGTCGATGTGCGTCGCGAGGATGGCGTCGAGGGTGTCGTAGTCGATACCCAGTTCGTCCTCGTCGGTCTGGTCGGCCCACAGCTCGGCCGTTGGCGTCTTCTGAACCAGCTCCTCGGGAACGCCGAGGGCGGCTGCAACCTGGCGCACCTGTTGTTTGTAGAGGTTCCCGATCGGGTGGCAGTCGACCGCACCGTCGCCGTACTTGGTGAAGTAGCCGACGGCCGCCTCGCTCCGGTTACCCGTCCCGAGCACCAGCCGGTTCTCGTGGTTGGCCACGAGGTAGTTGAACACCGACCGGACGCGCGCTCGAGCGTTGCCAACGGCGAGGTGGTCGCCCTCGGCCTCGGGGTAGGCGGCGAGGAGGGCGTCGATCACGGGTTCGACCTCGCAGACGTCGTAGCTGATGTCGAGGTCCTGGGCGACCCGTTCGGCATCGCTCATGTTGTCCTCGCTGCTGACCTGGGCCGGGAGGACGAGGCCGTGGACCGCGTCGGTGCCGAGGGCCTCCACGGCGAGGGTCGCCACCGTGGTGCTGTCGATCCCGCCGGAGAGGCCAAGTACGACGCCGTCAGCGCCCGCGGCTGCCTTCTGCTCCAGGATAAACGTCGTCAGGTGGTCGATCCGGGCCTCGAGTTCCGCCTCGGAAAAGCGAAGGTCGATCATGGAAGATCGATGGGCTCGAGCGCACCTAAACACCTCGCCTACAGCTGCTTGAGTGACCGAGCGCGCGATTTATCTGCGCTCGTTGCCCGGGTAGCTGGACGTTTGCCCACTCGTGGGTACCAACAAGGCGACGCGTGAGACAGCCACCGCGCTCACGGGGGTCGTCGGCGGCGTTCTTCGGTTCCGCTGCAGGCCGGGCCTTGCCCAGACGGTTCACCGGTGAGTGGCCGTACCGGGTCGGCAATCAGCGGTAAAAAGTTACAGCCAACCGTCTCAGTCGATGACGTAGACGACCTCTACGGTTGCGCTCACCGATACGTCGTCGGGGTGGAGTTCGGTATCCGCGGCGTCGTCTGCGTCCTCTTCTACGGCCACGTCAGCGTACGTTGGCGAGACGTCCCCGCCCGACGTGTCGACGTGTTTCGCCTCGACGATGGTCGCGTCGACCTCGCCCGCGAGGAACTCGGCCTCGCGCGATGCTGCGGCCATCGCCTCCTCGAGGGCGTCCTCGCGCAACGCGGCCCGTTTGTCCTCGGAGAGGGTGAACTGCACGCGACCAACGTCGTCGGCACCGGCATCGATCGCGGTGTCGACGACCGACCCCACGGCGTCGACGTCGTGGACCTCAATTCGAAAGCGATGTTCGCCGTGGTAGTCGGTGTACTCCTCGAGGTCGTCCTCACTCTGGGGGTCGGCCCCTTCCTCCTCGAGGCGTCGATAATCGATTTCGCGGCTGATGTCGTAGCGGTCGGTCGTCACGTCGTCCTCGTCGAGACCGGATTCGATCAGGGCGTCGTAGAGGGCGTCGCCGCGCTCGTCGAGGTCGTCACGGACGCTCTCGGCGTCGTCACCGGTGATCTCGACCCCGGCCTGGACAACCGCGAGGTCCGGGTCGGCGGTGACCTCGCCGGAATCGCTGACCGTGATGGTTCGGGTCTCGCCATTTGGGTTGTCGTCGTTGCTGGTGGTACCACTCCCGTTGCCTTCGTCGCCGGTTCCGTCTTCGTCGTTGGCGGTGAGACTGCCGAGACAGCCCGCGGCACCCGCCAGACTCGCCGCGAGCGTCGTCGCCAGAACCTCGCGTCGCTGTATCTTGGGTCGCTGCATACGCGAGGAGAGACACGCGATGGGAAAAGCTGTTAGCCAAGCTCAAAGATCGCTTTCACCGAGAGTGGAGGCTCGAGGGGCCTGGGGACAGGTCACCGTTCGGGTGTGTCGGGTGCAATCGAATCCTGCTCGAGCGATGCTGGCTCGTGACGGGCCTGCGTGGTTCGATTCCGTGAGGGCAGATGTGACTCACGGATCGTTCGTCACATCATGCGCGGTCCGGGAATTGAACCCGACTGCGAGACGACCACCTCACTTCGTTCGGTGCTACGACTCGCGTAGTTCGATTCCGTGAGGGCAGATGTGACTCACGGATTGTTCGTCACATCATGCGCGGTCCGGGAATTGAACCCGGGCTATAAGCTTGGGAAGCTTATGTCCTACCACTAGACCAACCGCGCACACCGTATTGTACCGACTCCGTGAATAAATGCGTTCGCGTTTTCGCCAACCGCCTCGCTGACAGCCTCGAGGCACGTCACACGCACGGAGACGCCCTCCTCGGACCCAAACACCGCATCGCCCCCACGCGCTCTTCGAAACGGACGGCGTGGGCGGGATGGCACCCCCTCGAACCATTCCTCGACGTTCTCGACATTCTCGACCACGAACCGCGAGATGGTGTACACCGTGGGCCCCGCACTCGAGGTGCAGCCAGCGCGAAAAGCGGCCACCTGGAAAAATAGTTACTCGAATCTGAGTAAGAATGTAAACTCTTAAGTCGCTGCCGCGATAGCTATCGAATATGACTCTACAGACCATCCTGCTCGCCGTCGGGCCAGGCGACGCTAGGCGAACCGACGAACTCGCCGAAGCCGTCGTCGAGGTGGCGAAACCGGCCGATGCAACCGTCGTCCTCGGACACGTATTCACCGACTCGGAGTACGAAGCAGTCCTCGAGCGACTCGACTTCGACCCGGACGACGAAAACGACCCCGACGAGGTCGCGATGCGGCATGCCACGATTCGCGACCTCCGCAAACCGTTCGACGCCGCAGCTGTGGACTACGAGATCCGCGGTACCGTTGGCGATCACGGCGAGTCGATTGTCGATCTCGCGAGCGACGTCGGTGCCGATCGCGTCCTCGTTGGCGGCCGGAAACGCTCCCCGACGGGGAAGGCCGTCTTCGGCTCGACGGCCCAGGAGGTCCTGCTGTCGGCTCCCTGCCCGGTGACGTTCGTCCGCGGCGAAGCGGCCTGATCGACCACGCACTTGACGCGCCACCCCTCTGAGAGCGGGTGTACTCGTGTCTCGCCGATCGTCGACAACCGACCATCGACCGCCGACGGCAACCGTCGACCACCGACCGCGAGCCGCTACCCACCAGGACAGGTCAAGCGGTCGGCCGTATGCAAGTACAACGAACCGTACGACCCCCATAACCCCATTCCACAACCCATCCATGACCACGATAATCCTCATCCCGGACGAGCCAAAACTCGACCCGGCCACGTTTCGTCGCGCACTTCCCGACTACGAGATCGTCCCAGTTCCTGCTGGTGACCCCACGGCACTCGCGGAGGCGCCCGATGCTACGGCGATTGTCGCCCACACCAACACTCCGATCCCAGAGTCCGTCTTCGAGGCCCATCCGAACCTGCAGATCCTCGCCAGACTCGGCACCGGCGTCGACAACATCGACGTCGACGCCGCAGCGGCACACGATGTCGTCGTCACCAACGTGCCCGAGTACTCGACCGACGAGGTCGCCACGCACGCACTCTCCCTGCTGCTCGCCGTGCGACGAAGTCTCCTCGAGCACGACCGAGCCGTCGCCAGTGGCGACTGGGACTGGACGGTCGGCGCGCCCGCCCCACCCCTCGTCGGGTCGACGGTCGGCGTCGTCTCCTTCGGATCCATCGCACAGCGCTTCGTCGAGTTGCTCGAGGGCTTCGACGTCGACGTGCTCGTCTACGATCCCTACGTCGACGACGAGACCATTGTGAACGCTGGCGCTCGACGTGTCGACTTCGATGGCCTGCTCGAGGCCGCCGACGCCGTTTCGATCCACGCCCCGTTGACTCCCGAAACGGCCGGGATGTTCGACGCCGACGCGTTCGCGCGCCTCCCCGATCACGCCGTCGTGGTCAACGTGGGTCGTGGCGGTATCATCGATCAGGCCGACCTGCGAGGGGCACTCGAAGCTGGCTCAATCGCCGGGGCCGGGCTCGACGTGTTCGAGACCGAACCGCCGACTGACGTTGCGCTACTCGAGCGCGGGGACGTCGTCTGCACGCCGCATTCGGCCTGGTACTCGAGTGCCTCCCGCCAGCGGTTGAACGAGACGGCAGCGCGCAACGTCGCGGCGGCGCTGGCGGGCGAGCAGCCACCGGACGTGATCCCCCTCGAGGCGGACTGGATCGCCTGATCGGTCGGGCCTCGACCGGGCCGCACGCAGCGTTGTCGTCCCTCCCCTTTATTTCCCCGTCGGTGGTGGTCGGAGTATGGAGTCATTGCTCACTGACAGGGTGGCCGTCGTCACCGGCGGCGCGAGCGGTATCGGCCGAGAAATTGCGACCACCTTCGCCACCCACGGCGCGTCGGTCGTGATCGCGGACATCCAGGCGGCCCCTCGGGAAGACGGCACGCCGACACACGAGGTGATCGAGCGCGAAACGAGCGCCGAGGCGGTATTCGTCGAGTGCGACGTCACGAACCGGGGGGACCTCGAGGCGGCCGCTGACGCGGCCGAGAATCTTGGCGGGCTCGACGTCATGGTCAACAATGCGGGTATCGTCGGTCCGGTTGCGCCGATTCAGGACGTCGACTGGGCGGCCTACGAACAGCTTCGTTCGATCAACCTCGATGGCGTCTTCACCAGCTGTCAGGTCGCCACGGAGCGAATGATCGAGGCCGGAAACGGCGGCTCCATCATCAACATGTCGAGCGTGGCGGGACTCGTGGGGTACGCCAACATCACGCCGTACAATCTCGCGAAGGGGGGTATTCGGCTGCTGACCTACGGATTGGCCGCCGAACTAGGTGCCCACGATATCCGGGTTAACGCGATCCATCCGGGAATTATCGAGACGGAGATGACTCGCACCGATTTCCCCGTCGTCGGTGGCGAGGACGAAGCCGACACACTCGAGGGAATCCCCCTCGCCCGATTCGGGCGGCCCGAGGACGTGGCGAACGTCGCCACGTTCCTGGCGAGTGACCTCGCGGCGTACGTGACGGCCGAGTCGATCGTCGTCGATGGGGGGCAGGTACGAACCGCCTGAGTGGAAACGTCGGTGTCAGGGATCGACGAATAAACCCAAAACCCCGGGCGAGGCGTTCCCTCACGTTTTATGATGTGCCGGTGGCTGCCACGGGAGTATGAACTGGCGGGCGGCGGAGGAACGCCACGAGGACGAGGTGACGGGGGAGACGAATCTCGCGCAATTGTTCGAAGATGCGGTCGACGCACACGGCGAGCGCCCCGCCCAGCGCTACAAGGGCGGCGTCTACGATCGCTCGTTGACCGGCGGCGTCCTCGAGGCGGCCCACGAGGACACGTTCCACACCATCTCCTACACCGAGATGGCCGACGTCGTCCGTCGACTCGCGGCCGGCTTTCGTGACCTCGGCGTCGAGGACGGGCGGCGGGTGGGCCTCTTCGCCGACACCCGCATGGAGTGGGCCCAGACCGACTTCGCCCTGCTGTCTGCGGGGGGCGTGGTGACGACGGTGTACCGGAGTTCCTCGCCCAACCAGGTGCAGTACCTGCTCGGCGACCCCGATGCGTCGGGCGTCGTCGTCGAGAACGCCGAGTTGCTCGAGCGCGTCCTCGAGGTCGAGGCTGATCTGGCACTCGAGTTCATCGTCTCGATGGACGAGTTGGCGGGAACCGATCAGGCCGGGACGTATGCGGACCGCGATGACGTTCTGACCCTCGCCGACGTCTACGAACGTGGCGCGTCGACCTTCGACCGCGAGATCTACCGAACCTGGGTCGACGAGCGAGCCCTCGAGGACCTCGCGAGTTTGATCTATACGAGCGGGACGACGGGCCAGCCCAAGGGTGTTCAGCTCACACACGGCAACTTCCGAGCGAACGTCAGCCAGATCCGGAAACGGTACGGCCCGCGTCCGGACAAATCCGACGACGTCCCGGTGATCGACGAGACGACCCAGACCGTCTCGTTTCTGCCCCTGGCGCACGTCTTCGAGCGGACTGCGGGACACTTCCTGATGTTCGCGAGCGGTGCCTGCGTGGCCTACGCCGAGAGCCCCGATACGCTCAAAGACGACTTTCAGGCGGTGGGGCCAACCGCGGCCACGAGCGTCCCGCGGGTGTACGAGAAGATCTACGATGCTATCCGCGAACAGGCCAGCGAGTCCGGGTTCAAAGAGCGGATCTTCCACTGGGCGACCGACGTCGGCGTCGAATACGTCGAAGCCGAGTCCCCGGGGGCGGTGCTCGCGGCCAAACACGCGCTCGCGGATCGACTGGTATTCGCACAAGTTCGGGCCGCACTCGGCGGTAACATCGAGTTACTGATCAGCGGTGGCGGCAGCCTCTCGGCGGACCTCTGTACGCTCTATCACGGCATGGGGCTCCCGATCCACGAGGGGTACGGGCTCACCGAGACGGCACCCGTCGTCTGTGTCAACCCGCCCGAGGCACCCAAGATCGGTACGATCGGCCCCGCACTGCCGGGAGTCTCGTTGCGAGTCGACGAAACGGTCGCCGACCAGAACGCCTTCGACGATCCCGGTGACGTTGGCGAGTTGCTCGTCCAGGGACCGAACGTCACCCGGGGCTACTGGGAGAAACCGAGCGCGACCGACCGGGCGTTCCTCGAGGTCGAACCGGATACGGGTCTGGAGGCGGCGGGCGACGGCGGCGACACGACGGCCCCTGGACGTTCGAGTACCGCCGGCGAGGGCGGCGAGCGCTGGTTCCGAACCGGTGACATCGTCCATCGCCGGCCGGACGGCTACGTCGAGTTCCGCGAGCGCGTCAAGCAGATTCTGGTGCTCTCGACGGGCAAAAACGTCGCGCCAGCACCCATCGAGGACGCCTTCGCCCAGAGCCAGATCGTCGAGCAGTGTATGGTCGTCGGCGACGGCGAGAAGTTCGTCGGCGCGCTCATCGTCCC
>LKND01000083.1 GCA_001564275.1 Natrialbaceae archaeon Tc-Br11_E2g14
CGCGTGACCTCAACCGCCATACATAGCCTATGTAGCTAATTCTACTTAATGGTGTGGATTAGCGTGGAATATCCGGCCTACCATCGACGATTGATTGTGTCGTCCAGCGACGCGATTCACCCCCACCGTAAACGGTGGATTCTCTCGCTGTCTAAAGATAGCCCGTCGCCGTAGGGTGGGTCGTCTCCTTTGTGTGGGCCGCTCGTAGGCCCGAAAGGATCGGTGTCGTCACGTCCCGCTGAGTGCCAGCCACGGGGTCGGCACTCGGCAGTTCACTGTGACACCAGTCCCTACCGACGCCTATTTGCGATCCCGGCCGGTAGGCGGTGACATGCGTTTCCGAGGCATTGGCACGAACCCAGCGCGGGCGGCAATTTATCAGACCGGCATCGTTCATTCCGTTGCTCTCGAGCAATGACGGAGAACGCACCACGGGAGCCCGAAGAACTGCCCCAGGAAATTCGTGAGGCCCTTCCCGAATGGGAAGACGAGTACGTCGACCGCGTGGCCCATCGACTCGTCTACAGCTACGACCTCGAGAAGGACTATCGCGCCGGTGGCTACCGCTGGGACCTCCACGGCGAGATGCGCGTGGTAACCCAGAAACAGTTTTTTCACCCCGCGTTGAGTTACGCCGACCACGAAGCAGAGGAGTACCTGTTCGCCCGCCGCGAACCGCAACCGACGGTCGCGGATCTCGAACGGTGCGTCGAGTTCGGTCACGACGTCGCCGACGAGCGAATCGTACCGGACGAGGAACACTTCGGCACCGACGTGAGCATCGTGCTCATCGCCGACGAACTGTCGGCCTCCGTTCGCGAGTACGTCAGTGGGTTTCGTGACCGGACACTGCTGAAGTTTGGCTACTACGGCCACTACGACGTCAACCTCGTCGTAATCGTCCCCGAGGACGAAACGCACGTTGCCAGCGAGGTGGCAGACGTCGCCGAAGCGTTCGTCCTCTGGGAGGACGTGAGCAAACCCGAGGAAGGCGTCCTCTCGCGATTTGCGAAACGGTTCTGGCGGTGACTCGAGCACCGTCTCGGCAACGGAGTCGTTCTCTTGACTGCTCTCGGTACGCGGTGAGAAGGTCGACCGTGATCGGACTCTGCCCGACTGCTCGAAATCGGAGATTTCGCAGACCGCGGGGAGGATCTCCCGACATGGCTGTACAGAGTGGTTTCCACCGAGAACGTGCAACCGGGCCACTGGCGGGGCCCCAGGATCGAGACACGGTGGCTCGACGATGGTGTCCGAAAGATAGCGTGTGACCGTGGGGTCCGGGGGCAGGCGACGATCAGTCGTCAGTCGTCCCCTGGTGCGGCAGGCGTTTCCGGCCCCCCGCGTACGTCACTGATGTTCCGATAGCCAAGTCTGACGAGCGCGAGTGCCAGTATCATGAGCACGAGACCCAGAACCATCTGGACAATCGACGACACCGTCGCTTCGGTCGTCTCTGCGCCGCCCTGAATAAGGTTCAGATAGAGGTTCTCGTAGAACACGAGGACCGAGAGGCCCATGATGGTGATCACGACCATGATTGCCATCGGGACGCCAGTGGAGACGAGCTGTTTGCTGTCGTCCCAGTTGGCGAGCCAGACGGTCGCCGTCAACAACGCAAGCGCCGCGAGCAGCTGGTTTGCGCCGCCAAACAGCTGCCAGAGGACGACCCACTGACCGGAGATGACGAGCAGGTAGGCGGGAATAACCTGAATGAGGGGGTTCGTATACCGGCCGCGTACGATCGAGCCGGGGTCGGCCGAGAGTCCTTTCGTGGTCATTCCAGCGGGTGTCCCGACGATCTCCTCCATCATGTATCGACCCAGACGGACCGCCGTGTCCGTCGAGGTCAGCAGGAAGCTCACGAGCACGAGCGCCATGAACACGGCGCCGACCGTTTCGGGAATGCCGAGACTCGTGAAGATGACGCCACCGCCCGAGGCGAAGTTCGGGAGCGCAGCGCCGATTCCGCCAGCCGGGTCGGCGAACCCCCACACAACGAACGTCGAAAGCGCAACGGCCGCGAGCAGTCCCTCACCAAGCATGCCCCCATAGCCGATCAACCGGGCGTCGCTCTCTTTATCCAGCTGTTTGGCAGTCGTTCCGGAAGATACCAGCGAGTGGAACCCGCTGATCGTCCCGCAAGCGATGGTGATGAAAAGGAGTGGGAACAACGGCGCCAGTCCGGCTGCTTCGACGCCCCAGAACCCTTCGAACGCACCGATACTGGGGTCGACGACGAGCGGTTCGGATGACGTCGCGAAGATCGTCCCGACGATGATCGCGATGATCGCCCCACCGACTCCCGTATACAGCAGGAAAGACGAGAGGTAGTCACGAGGCTGGAGCAGGACCCACACCGGCAGTGCGCTCGCAACGGCACCGTAGATCATGATGATCGGAATCCAGGCTGCGGTGTTACCACCACCGATACCCTCCAGTTCGGCCGCTCCGGGGACCCACGCCCCCTCGCCGCCGATCAACACGATCGTTCCGGCCGGGTAGTCACCGGCGAACAGCGCCAGCGGGTACTGGATACCGACCCAGACCGCCGCGAAGACGCCCGCGACGAACAGGATTGTTCCGGGGATGAACGGGCCGTTGAGCTGGTACAGGTAGACCCCGAAAACCAGCGCCAGCATGATGTAGATGAACGACGCCGTCACCACCTGTGGGAACGCGTTGAAGACGATGGCGACCACGAGTGCGAATACGGCCACGACCAGAATGATCGTCAGGAACGCGAACCACAGGAGCATGTTTTTCCCGCTTTCCCCGATGTACTCGCCGATAATGTACCCGATCGACTTCCCCTCGTGCCGAAGGCTCCCCGATAACGAAACGAAGTCGTGGACGGCACCCATCAGCGGATTCCCAATCGCGATCCAGAGCAATGCCGGGACCCATCCCCAGATGGCCCCCGCCGTGATCGGACCGACGATCGGTGCCCCACCCGCAATGCTCGAGTAGTGATGGCCCAGTAAGACGGGCTTTTTTGATGGGACGTACTCCTGCCCGTCCTCGTATTTGTGCGCCGGTGTTTCCCGGTCGTCGTCCAGTTCGACGAACTGTGTGAGGTATCTCGAATACCCAACGTACCCGGCCGTGAACGTCACCAAGACGGCGACGATGATCCAGATTACTTGTGTCATGGCAAGCGTATACACACCAAGCTATCCGGACAATATTAATAGTTATTCATTTTCAATCCTCTGGAGACACAAAAGTAGTCAATCCAACGAAGCAAATGCGGTCCACCCATGTCAGTGGAATAATCAATTGAGCTCCGGCCAACCACGGTTCTCACTCGAACGCGCACTCGAGCGATCGATGAAGGAGCGGTCATCCACAGGGCCCGTTTGTTACTCATTGATTATACGTTCGAGACGAATGTTGTGCCTTTCACCCTCGAGGTGTCGAATAACGGTGGCGAATTATTTGTCAATCATCGACTGTACGCAATCACCACCCCAATCGGTTCCGGAGAGTCCGTCTCGAAAGCCACCGATGGTGCTTCGTGAGTTGGCCACCAGCCACATGTAGGCTCAACCGTTTTTTATCCACGGGAGTAACGGGGACCTATGGCAGATATCGAAGCTGACACGCTCCTTCCGTCACCGAGGATGCGCGAGCAAGCACTCGAGGGCGAGGTCAAACAAATTCACCGCGGGCAATCCTACGCCGAAGAGGGCGATCGGTTCAGCATCGAGGAAACCACGTTCGAACTCGTCGAGATCCGCGAGCGGACCCTGGGCGAGATGACCGACGAAGACGCCCGAAAAGAGGGGGTTGAGGACCTCGAGGCGTACAAACAGTTGCTCGAGCGCGCCCACGATCACTTCGAGTGGGACGACGAGAGCGACGTCGTGTTACACCGCTTCGAGCGTCTGGATTGACACAGGCAGAGACAGTCCCATCGAGTACCCTGGGCTGACAGTTAGTTTCACCACCCAAGGATGGCAGTCACCTCCACCAATCGGGGACGGCAGTCACCTCGATCGCCTCCCGCAGCAAGCATCCGTGAGCGGACGGTATAGCGACAATTGAGACGAATTGCACACTGGTCACCGACAGGGCTGGCGATCGGGCCTGCAATCACGTTCGGTGATGTGGATAGAACGGTACCCGGAACGTGCGTCAATCGATGTACTCGAGGGCATCCTCGATCCGACCGAGTTCGGGGCCCGTCGTCTCCTGCCCGACGACGTAGCCGTGTTCGTTGGCCAGCAGGCCAGACCCAACGAGGGGTGCGCCGTAGTTGATCGTCCCGACGTCCGCTCTGACGTCGAGTGCGTCCTCGAGGCGGTCCAGTTCGCTGTCGGTCGCCTTCGGGTGGCAGAGTACACCGTCGTTGGTCGCCACAGCCGCGGTCCCGACGGTTCGGACGCCAGCCAGGTCACCACGCTCGACGGGAACCCCGAGGGCATCCTTGACGACCCGAACGGCCGCACGCGAAAGGTCGGCGTGAACGAACGCCCCGTAGTCGTTCGCGAGCACGACGTTACCCGCGGCGTTGATGTTCCCCGGGAGTTCGGTGATTGGCACGTCCACAGCGTCCTCGAGGCGGTCGCGCTCGTACTCGAGAACGCGAGCGCTGACGAGTAAGCCATTTTCGTTGCCGGTGGCTAACGCGCCGACGGTCGAGGACCCACCCACAGTGGTCTGGACGGGGTCGACGGCGAGTTCCTCGGCGATGTCCGCGACGAGGGCATCGTCGGCGTCGGGGCGAACGAAGACGTGCGAGTCGGTCGCGCGGGCAAAGACGCCCACATAAGACGACCCGCCGAAGGCGGCACGAAGCAAGTTAGTCGGCGACCTCTGCCTCGACGACCGCCTCGCCGGCGTCGTCGAACCGTGCGGCGCGGACGCGGAGTTTCCGCGGCGGGTTCGACCGGCCCTGGGCCCAGATCGTCTCGTTGATCGAGGGATCGAGCCGGATCGCGTCCTCGTCGACGGCGAAGTGTTTCGCGAGGTGCTCGCGGACGAGTGTCATCGCGTAGTCAGCGGCCTCGTGGTTCGGGCGCTTCTTGACGTCACGGAGCGGGACGGTGACCACGCGCTCCTCGAAATCACTGGCACTCATCGTTACTCGTCGGTGTCGCTACGACGCCAGTGGCGTCGCTTCGGGTTGCGGGTGACTTCCATGTCGGTCTTGAGCATGACCCAGGCCGGCACGCGGCTGTTCTGGTTCTCGAGTTTGGCAAGACGCTTTTTCTTGCCCTTCGACTTTTTACCCATAGTGCCCGCACGTAGCCCACGCTGGCTTAAAATCTTGTCCATCTGGGCGCTCGCGGGCTGTCGGCCCCTCTCACGGCCCGCCCGTGCAAGGTGAGCCGGCTGTGCCGGGCGCTGGTTTCTGGCCCTGTTCACGAGATTGACCCAGAAGTGGGCGAACGAGCGGCTTAGGTGTCTCGAGTACCTTGCCCGGGTATGAGCGAGACGAGCGGCCCGTTGCAGCCGGACCGCCCCGACGCCGAGCACCCGTTCGAGGTCGACGCGCCGTTCGAACCGGCAGGTGACCAGCCCGACGCCATTCGACAGTTGGTCGCCGGGTACGAGACGGGCATGGATCGGCAGACGTTGCTCGGCGTGACCGGTTCCGGGAAGACCAACACCGTCTCGTGGGTGATCGAGGAGGTCCAACAGCCAACGCTGGTAATCGCCCACAACAAGACGCTGGCCGCTCAACTCTACGAGGAGTTTCGGACGCTGTTCCCGAACAACGCCGTCGAGTACTTCGTCTCCTACTACGACTACTACCAGCCCGAGGCCTACGTCGAGCAGACCGACACCTACATCGACAAGGACGCCTCGATCAACGACGAGATCGACCGCCTTCGCCACAGCGCGACGCGCTCGTTGCTCACCCGGGACGACGTCATCGTCGTCGCGAGTGTCTCGGCAATCTACGGCCTCGGTGATCCCCGCAACTACGTCGATATGGCGATGCGTCTCGAGGTTGGCGAGGAGGTGGGCAGAGACGAGTTGCTCAAGCGACTCGTCGATCTGAACTACGAGCGCAACGACATCGACTTCACGAACGGAACGTTTCGCGTGCGCGGTGACACGATCGAAATCTTCCCGATGTACGGTCGTTACGCCGTCCGCGTCGAGTTCTGGGGCGACGAAATCGACCGAATGCGCAAGATCGATCCACTCGAGGGCGAGGTGAAATCCAGCGAGCCAGCCGTGCTCGTCCACCCGGCCGAACACTACTCCCTGCCGGAGGAGCGCCTGGAGCAGGCCGTCGCCGAGATTCGGGAGGATCTGGATTCACGGATTTCGTACTTCGAACGGGCGGGCGACCTGATCGCCGCCCAACGCATCGAGGAACGGACCACGTTCGACCTCGAGATGATTCAGGAGACGGGGTACTGTTCGGGCATCGAGAACTACTCGGTGTACCTCGACGACCGCGACCCTGGGGATACGCCGTACACACTCCTCGATTACTTTCCGGAGGACTTCCTGACGGTGGTCGACGAGTCCCACGTCACCCTGCCCCAGGTTCGGGGCCAGTACGCCGGGGACAAATCACGCAAGGACTCACTCGTCGAGAACGGCTTTCGACTCCCCACGGCCTACGACAACCGGCCACTCACCTTCGAGGAGTTCGAGGAGCGGACGGACCGGACGTTGTACGTCTCGGCGACCCCAGGAGACTACGAGCGCGAGGAAAGCGACCGAATCGTCGAACAGATCGTTCGGCCAACCTATCTCGTGGACCCCGAGGTCACCGTCACCGACGCCACCGGGCAGGTCGACGACCTCATGGACCGCATCGACGAGCGCATCGACCGCGACGAGCGGACCCTGGTGACCACCCTCACGAAGCGGATGGCAGAGGACCTCACCGAGTACCTGGAGGAGGCCGGGATCGACGTCGCGTATATGCACGACGAGACGGACACGCTCGAGCGCCACGAGATCATCCGCTCCCTGCGGCTGGGTGAGATCGACGTCCTCGTCGGGATCAACCTCCTTCGGGAGGGGCTGGACATCCCGGAGGTGAGCCTGGTGGCTATTCTCGACGCGGATCAGGAGGGCTTTCTCCGCAGCGAGACGACCCTGGTCCAGACCATGGGGCGTGCCGCCCGGAACATCAACGGTGAGGTCGTCCTCTACGCCGACGCGGTCTCGAACGCCATGGCCTCGGCCATCGAGGAGACCCAGCGTCGCCGCCAGATTCAAAAGCGCTTCAACGAGGAACACGGTCACGAACCGATGACCATCGACAAGGAAATCGGCGAGACGAACCTCCCGGGGAGTAAGACCGACACCTCGAGCGTCGCCGGGACCGACCTCGAGGACGAGGACGATGCCGCCCGCTACGTTGCCGACCTCGAGGAACGGATGGAAGAGGCAGCCGGAAACCTCGAGTTCGAGTTGGCCGCGGACATCCGGGATCGCATTCGCGAGATTCGCGAGGAGTTCGAGCTCGAGGGTGGCGATGGAGATGGGGGCGTTGCGCCGCCCGCTGAGGAGTTCTGAGGTGGGTTGCCGTCGCCTTTTGTCGGCGATTTCCCATAGCGGATCGGGATCATCGGGGCAACGGTAGGGCAGACCGTCCGACGGCATCGCTGCATTCGGGGACAACACTTATCAAAAAAGCACGTTATCAGCCGATAACGAATGTTCTGTCCAGGGAGATCGTTGCGGTTGGCGGCCGCACACGTCCGGATCGGTCAGGTGGTCCAGTGATGACGGACCCCACAGATGAGTCACCTCGAGCGCGAGGAGACGAAGGCGAGGAGGGAGACTCGAATGCCCAGGAGCGGGACGGGCGTCCCGACGAGGAGTTCAGTACTGGTGAGGAGACACCTCGAGGAACTGGTTCAGACGAGTGGACGGGCCCCCGGCAAACGGGCGAGGATCCCGTCGGTGAACGCGCCCGATCGCCCCCTCGAGACGACCACCCAGTCGACGCCACACACGGTGGCCAACAGCCGCGGGAGGACCGCCCCGATCAGGATCCGTCGGCCCCTCCCAGGGCCCCCGAGAATCGCACGGGTCACGAGGAATTGGCCCACGGGACGCAACCCGAGCGTGCCTCTTCTGAAGGTGAACCGGACCACAGCGGCGACGTGGAGGCAGGGGAGTCAGCGGCGACATCCACTCAAGCCAGCCAGGCCGCCCAGCCAGGCCAGTACTCTCAGTCCGCACAGCCCACGGATCCCGCCCAGCCAGGCCAGTCCGCACAGCCAACACAAGCCACCAAGCCGACGCAGTCTTCGCACCCCGCTCCTGTCGCCGACCCCGACCTCCAGACCCGGGCCGGCTACTGGCGAACCATCGCCGAGGAGGAGGTCGACTACCTCCGCGGGCTGAAACCGCTCAAGGGGTTCGCCGCAGTCGTCGTGCTCTGCTGTTCTATCGGTGCGATTGGCCTCGCACCGTTCGTCGAAGACGGCCTGCAGTCTGCGGCCGACACGATCGAAGAGGAGCCCGACGCCTTACTCGACAACGTCTACCTCGAGGCGGTTTACGGCCAGGAGATCACCCCCGAGGACGTCGAAACCCTCCACGGGACCCTGAGCGCCTCCTCGACGGCTGCAGACCTGACAGCCGCCGTAGTTTTGTTCGGCCTGACCGTGACCGTGCTTCCGATCATGGGATTGTACCTCGGTATCGGTGGTACCTTCCACAACTGGCGGACCGGTCACCTGGGGACCCTCGAGCGTCGTGGCTATGCCGGTGACGACGCCATCATCGGGACGTTCCTCGGTCGGTGCGTGGCCGCAGCCGCGATCGTCCTGGCCGGGGCGGTTGCTGTCGTCGTCGCGGCGATTATCCAGGTTTCCGTGCCGTCGACGACGTTCGTCGTGACGGCAGTGACCGTCGTCGCGCTCTCGTTCGTCTTCCTCTCGCTCGGTTCGTTCGCGGGGGCGATCGCCACGACGCGAGCCAAGGCCTGGGGGATTGGCGCACTCGCCCTGGGAATCGTCTACTACCAGCTCGTGACCTGGATTCCGAGCAGTCAGGCCCAACTCGCCGCGATGCATCCCTGGACCGACGCCTCCGTTTTCCTGCGCAGGTTCCACTTCGGCACCGTCCTGACCGACACGCTGGTGATGTACCCGATCGGTAACGCCTTCGATCTCGTGCCGACTGTCTCGCTCGTGACCGAGACGTACATCGACGGTCGATCGACGGCCGACGCTGGGGCGAACGAACTCGCCTCGGTCCCGCTGTACCTCGAGCACTGGTTCGTCTACGTCGTGATCGCCGTGTGGATACTGGTCCCACTCACGCTTTCGGTCGTTGCCCACCGACGATCGTTTCGCCTGTAGTCTCGGGACCCGTGAACGAGGGAGGTCGGCCCGTCTGTCGCATCCGTCCTGCGTCCGCAGGATGTGATTCGGTCCTGCCTCCGCGGGATGTGATTCGAGCACGACCTCGCCACGGAGTTTAAGCAAGTACGGGCATAACCATCCTGTCATGGCAATCGACCGGCGAGCCGTCCTCCGCGGGGTCGCCACCGGTGGCGTCGCTGGAATGGCGACTCTCGCTGGCTGTGCAACCAGAGAAGGCGATCCAGAGCCACCGGCGCCTGGCGAGGACGACGAACCGGACGAACCCGAAGACGAGGGAACCCTCCGGATCGCGACGACCCGAGCATTCGCCGCGACTGAGGATTCGGCCTCGGTGTGGCTCACCGAGGCCTTCGAGGAAGAATTCGAGGATGCCGAGGTGGAGTGGGTGATTCCCGAATCGGGAATCGACCACTACATCGAACGCTCGCGTCGGGGCTTTCTGCCCGATGTCGACGCCTACGTCGGCCTGACCGCTGCCGATCTGGCTCGGGTCGACACCGAACTCGGGGACGGGACCCTCTTTCGGCCGTTAAACTGGGATCGGATCGAAACCGCAACGCACGTCAAGCCGGCACTCGACCTCGAGGATCCCGGTGATCGAGTCGTCCCGATCAGTACCCAGTACACCTGTTTGTTGGCCAATACCGACCTCGTCGACCCCCCGAATACCCTCGAGGAGCTTCACGATCCGGTCTATGCGGACCAGGTTACGACAACCACCCCCAAACGTGGTGGCCGTGGGTTTAGCTTCCTGAGTTGGCTCTTCTACAGCACCGACCCGGCGGCGGCCCGAGCTATATGGCAGGCGCTTCGTGACAACGGCCTCGAGGAACGGGACGGTTGGGACGACGTCATGGCTTCGTACATCGACGGCGAGCGGTCGATGGCACTTGGCTACGCGGGCGATGCCCTGGTGGGAATGGATGCACAGATCGAACCCGAGCCCGATCCGGACACGGGCCCGGACCCGGATACTGACGATCAAGAGGCGGGAAACGAGTCGGTCGAGGACCCCACGGCGGGTGACGATGACGAGGCTGACGACATCGACGACGGTGATGGCGACGACGGTGAATCAGAATCGGGAGACGGTGACGAAGACGAAACGGAGCCCTCGGACCCCCAGGACAATCCACCAGAGCAGTTCGAGATTCGCTATCTCGACGGAGAGAGCTATGCCGAACCCCGTGGAATGGCGATTTTCGACGGCGCGATCAACCTCGACCTCGCCTACGCGTTCCTCGAGTTCGCCTTGACCGCAGACGCCCAAGCAGGGGCGATCCCCCGGCTCGGCCAGTATCCGGCACGTCCGCTCGAGCAGCTAACGTTTTCGGATGAACATACCGTGTACGAACGGTACGCCCGTGAGCCCGATTCGATCGTGACGTTCCCCCAAGCGACACGTCGCGACGACCTTCCCGAGTGGTTCCAGGAGTGGGAATCAGCACTCGGCGAGGGGTAACTCCTGGCTGCCTGCTCCCAATGGATGGCCCTGCACGTCGAGTCGAAATACCAGCCGGTTTTGATTGCGCACGCGTCGGTGTGATCGTAAACCATGAAACTAGTCTGGTTCTCGGCGTGATCCTCATCGGAGTGGTCCACGGCGTGTTACCGGATCACGGGTGGCCGATCGCCGCGACTTATCGGATGAGCAGGCGCAAAACCTCGCGCTTTAGCGCCGGAAGGGCGTCAGTCTGCCGGCTATTCTTCTGATCGCCGGCTACGAACGACATCAGGCGACAGTCGAGCAGTAGACACCCTATCTACCGACGATCACGGCCGTCGTCCTCATCGCGATGGGTACCGCGTTCATCGTCGGCCTCATCTGAAGCCCGAGAACGGTCGGATCCAACTACTTACGTTCACCGCTCGAGAGTTTCGCGAAATCGCTCCAGGCCGAACTCGAGCATGTCGGGACTGACCGGCTGGAATTCGTCGTCCTCGGGTAACAGGCCTCTAACCGAATCCCAGCTCTCTCGGGCGTAGCGTTCGTCGAGCAGGATCCGAACACCGACGTCTTCGGGACCGCGGATGACGCGACCGATCGCCTGTCTGGCCTTTCGGACTGCCGGAACCGTCAGCGCGTACGTGAATCCGTCCCCAAACGTATCGTCGTACGCTCTGCGCACGGCCTTCGTCCGTGGGCTGGCCGTGTTGACGATCGGCACGCCACAGATGACCGCCGCAGTAAGGCGGTCACCGCTGTAATCGACACCCTCAGTCAGCGTTCCGCGCAGGCTCGTCACCAGCACCTTTCCATCACCTGCGAAAAAGTCGTCCTTGAGCGATTCGGTCGCGCCATCGCTGCTCGAGGCATCGAGCAACACGGGTTTCTCGCCGTCGAGTTCATCCTCGAGGGCACCCGCAGCCCACTCCGCTTCCCCGTAACTGGGCATCCCCACCAGGACGTTCCCCGGGACACGGGCGATCGAGTCGAGAGCGTCGGCGTACTGCCGTCTCGTCTCGGTGTTTTCCGTGGGAGCGCCACGGTTGGCGTAGGTGAACTTCGGGAGCGACACCGCGAAGCTCTCCCGATTTTCCGCCGGGAAGTGTAGCCCATAGCGGCGCTCGACAACCGGCCGGTCCTCCTCGGCGGCGAGGTACTCGAGGCCCGTCACGGCCCCAAAAGCGTCCATTGGTTCGAGCGTCGCACTCATCAAGATGCCGCCACCGAACGTCGAGAGCCGCGAGCCGATGGCGTCACTCGGTACGCAGTTGTGAAGGGAGAGTCTGGCAGTGTAGGCCCGACGCCAGGAGTCAGCTGGCTCCATCTCGTCCCAGGTACGCTCGAGTGCAATCGACCGAAAATTGGTGGTGTGATCGCGGCGGTACCACTCCCCGAGCACTCGACCGACGGCCGGTGCCGATCGGTTTTTTTCCTCGTCTTCGGCCTCGTTGAGGATCCGTTCGACGACCGCACCGACAGACTCGGCTCGCACCCAGACCGCGTCGCTGTAGCCAGTCTCTCTGGCCCAGACCGTGATCTCGTCTTCGGTTGGTTCGGTCGGATCCCGCAGCGCAATCTCCTCGTCCTCGAGTGCCGTCAGGTCGGACTGCCAGCCAGGGCTCGTTCGTTCCAGGTGGGCTCGGACTCGTCTGTCGAGTTCACCGCGGAGATCCTGGACGAACTCGAGGGTACGCTCGAGTTCCTCGATGGAGACGTCGGTGTCGTTTAACTCTGCCCGCACGAGATCGGCGTCGGCTGTTTTCGATCCGCCCGTTGCGTCACGGCCGTCGCGGGCGAACCGGACGGGTTGGAGGACACGTGAGAGTTCGGTTTCGGCGTCTCTGAGTGTCGAGTCGGCGATATGTTCGCTCACGAGATCCCGAACCCGAGGCTCGAGCATGTGCGCCTCGTCACACACGAGAAAGGTCGAGTCGTCGAGCAGCGCACCGGTGAAGGCTGCGGTCGTGGTCGGGTCGAACGCGTGGTAGTAGTTCCCAATGACGACGTCGACATGGCCCAACACGGCACCCATCACCGAGTGTGGACAGGTGCCGTGACGGGCCGCCTGTCCGACGAGATCCTCGGTCGTGAGCAGTCCCGCCTCGGTCACGTCGAACGGCACTGCCTCGAGAGGGTCGCCGTCGTCCTCGGGAAGGTCCTCAAGGTACTGGGCGTAAAACGGGCAGAACTCGACGGTACCCCCGGCAGAGCCGCCATCGTCGTACGTGGGCATCTCGAGTGGATAGGGGCTCACCTCCCCGGCGGACTCGAGGTAGCGCCCCCTCGAGTTTTCACTCGAGGGACCCTTTGCTGGCCCGGATCCCGATGCGGTGTTGGCGTGTCTCCCGCGGCCGCTGTCGGCCAACCCAAGCTGTTGACTACGAGCCTGTGCGGTGAGCGTGCCTGCGGTCGTCTCACCACCTTCGCCCGTTAAATCGCGGGTTCGATCACGCAGGGTTTCACACCGATCGTAGACGTTCGCGTCGGTGATTTCGCCCGCGTTCTCGCGATTGTACGGACAGACGTCGGCCTTGCCGACGAGGGTGAGCCCCGAAATTGGGTCCCACTCCGTGGGCAGGTTCTCGTTGATCGTCTCGAGATCCGTCTCGAACTGCCGGAGCTGTTGCTTGACGCTCGTGAGGACGAATACGCGCTCGTAAGACGTCTCGGGGTCGCGCACGAGGTCGATGCCGGCCGTGAGTGCGATCATCGTTTTGCCCGTTCCGCAAGCTCCCTCGATGACCGTATAGCCGTCTCGTTTGGCGGTGTCGATGGCCGTCTCGATCCCGTCGACCTGCGGTTCGTATGGCGTTGGATGGCCGAACACCGTCCGCCAGTTCGTCATCGTGCCCGTACTCATCGGTGATCGTCCATAGCGTTGACGAACCGGATTGGGGCCGCCTCCAGGTATAAACATGCGGACCGAATGGGCGGTGGCACTCGGGACGCGGTGGGCCATCTCCCCTCTTCATCCGCCGGCCTCCATCCATCGCTCCCGATCAGAGTGCTGTACCACATCGTTTCCTGTCGAATGAACCCTGCCGATGCTGGTGCGGCGAAGAGACAGTGGTTGACCGATGCTAGAGCGGCGAAGAGACATTGGTTGACACTCGAGCATGTACAACTGAGTGGGCAGTCTGACCGCGTCGGTCAGCCGTACCCCTGTATTCCCAGGTGGCCACCCCCATGTGGCCATTCGGAGTGGCAATGGCTCGAGCCTAAAGCGTTTGGGTCCGTTGCAAGTGTTGAGAGGTGAGGTCGATGCCGAGAGTTGGGCGTCCAGGCTGAAAGTTGGGTAGTCGATGCCGAGAGTTGGGTGGCAAGCGGTGAGGCGACATGGAGAAGCGAAAATAGATTAGAAACCGAAAAAGCCGAGAAGCCGAAAAGAGTTCGAGAACTGGGGTAAACGCTCCTGTCGAGTGAACCAGAGCGTTGAGTGAACCAGAGCGTTGAGAAACACCCAGGTTTCCCCTCGAGCGCACTCAGAGCACGCCTACAACGCGTGCTTGTATGCCTCGAGAGTCTCCTCGACGTCAGCTTCCGTGTGCGCATAGCTGACAAACTGACTCTCGAACTGGTTCTGGGAGAGGAACACGCCCTGATCGCGCATCTTGCCCCAGAAGATCCGCCGCCAGCGCGCTGTTTCTGCGTCCATCACGTCACTGGCGTTCTTCGGGCACGTCTCGTATCGCGCACAGCCCGGTCGCTGTCTGCATCCACTCTCACAGGCCCCCTCGGCTGCAAGGGCCTCACTCGCGGGACCATCGCGCGTGAAGACGACCTTGAACATGCTGTCCCGACCGACTACCGTGTACTGGGGGGCCTGATCCTCGAGGATGTCTGCCAACCCCGACCGAAGTTGGTCACCGAGGTCGTTGACGTGGTCGTAGACGTCCGCTTGGGCTGCGAAAGACAGTGTCTCGAGACCCGCCGCCATCGTGACTGGATGTCCGGAGAAGGTGCCGGCCTGGAAGACATCCCCTGTCGGGGCGAACTGTTCGATCAGTTCGGCTCTCCCGCCGATGGCACCGACGGGGAAGCCACCGCCGACGATCTTTCCGAAGGTCGTGATGTCGGGTGTGACGTCGAAATGGCTCTGGGCGCAGCCAAGGCCACCGACCCTGAACCCAGTGATAACCTCGTCGAAGATGAGCAGGGAGCCGTACTCGGCGGTGATTTCGCGAAGGAATTGCAGATAGCCGTCTTCCGGATGGACGATGCCGTAGTTGGCGAGAATGGGTTCGACCATGACACCGGCGATGTCGTCCCCGTGTTCGTCGAAGACCGTGTTGATCGCCGCCTCGTCATTGAACGGGACGGGAAGAGTGTGTTTTGCAAACGACTGCGGGATCCCAGCTGAGGATGGGCTCGGCCGTTGGGCGTCGCCCTCGACGAGCGTCGATTCCTGTGCGCCGTGGTATCCACCCTGCATGATCACGATCTTGTTCCGACCGGTTGTTCCGCGAGCCAGTCGAACGGCCGACACCGTTGCCTCGGTCCCGGAGTTGACGAAGCGGATCTTCTCGACGCTTGGGACGTGGCGAACGACGAACTCCGCGAGGTCGACCTCCACCTCGGTTGGGGTACCGTACATTGGGCCCTGACTCGCTGCCCGCTGGATTTCGGCTTCGACCCGGTTGGGAAGGTCGTGACCGAGGAGCAACGGACCGAGTCCCATTACCCAGTCGATCAGCCGGTTGCCGTCGGCATCGATCACGTGCCCACCATCACCGCGGGAGACGAAGAACGGGTACGGTTCGATTGCAGCACGGACGGCGGAGTTGACGCCACCGGGCATGACCGAGAGGGCCCGGTCGTATAGGGTGCGTGAGCGATCGTCGTTCATTGTTGCGTGGAATTTTTCTCCCCGACGGCAAAGATGTGTCGGGGTGCGTTCGACAGGCCCCATCTGTGTGCCTTCGGTGCGACTTGTGTGCGTACCGTGTGACCTGTGATCACGGCAATCGAGTCCGATCGGGTATGATCGTTCCTCGAGATGCGGCTATCAACTTCCCCGGCCTGAAGGCCGGCGTTTGTCGGTAAACTCCCGGTCTGGCCTATGATGAGGCAGGCGTGAAATCGCCGTTCCCGTTCAGCGTTCCCGACTTCAGGGCGAGTTGATTGGTCGCCCCTCCGGCCGGAGACTTCTGCCCCGACCGGAGTAGTTTCGTTGCAACGTTCTTTGCGGCGTTGTAGTCGGCGTGAACCTCGTAGCCACAC
>LKND01000013.1 GCA_001564275.1 Natrialbaceae archaeon Tc-Br11_E2g14
CTATGCGATCGCGGCCGCCAGAGGGGTCGACCCGACCGAAGTGCTGTCGCCACCCCTGTACGACGCGGTCGACGTGCCCGCGATCGAGCAGGCGTTCTTCGGCTCGAGGGCCACGGACAAACCCGGTACAGACCCCGGGAGCCTCGAGTTCCGCTACGAGGAGTTCCTCGTCGAGGTGAAAGGTGACGGGTGGATCACTGTCTCCGAACAGGTCGGACCGGGACGATCGGTCGACGATGAGCCCGTTGGCAGTCGGTGAACGCCGACAATCCGGATCGAAAATTCACAGGTCAGTCTCTGTAGTATTGGTCCTGGGCCTCGAGAGTTAGTTTTCGACAGCTGTAGTATTGGCCCTGAGATCCGACGACCTACGCTTCAATATCTGTAGTGTTGGGCTTGGGGTCCGACGGCTCACGATTCAATGTCTGTAGTTTTGTCTCTGGGCCTCGAGAGTTCCCTTTACACGCCATCTCACTGAATGGACTGTCGCTCACACCCGTGGCCCTCGCCACCGGGCCACTCTGGGACGCACTCCTCAAAAGTAAATCCGCTCGTCGTCCCCGACCCCGTCGTCCGGATCGTCTTCGAACCGGATTCGATGCCAGCCCAGCACCGCCGCCGCGACGAGGCCGACGGCGACGGCCGCCACCACCTCGAGGGGGAGTGGTAGTGGCCCCGAATCGCCGCCCGCCCAGTCGGCAGCGAACACGTCTGCGTAGAATGCTGCCGACTCCTCGCCGTGGAGGGCCACCACGACCTCGCGGTTGTTCTCGAGGGCGTTGTCGTTCCAGTTGAGGCTGCCGACGATGGCCGTCTCGCCGTCAATGACGACCCCTTTGGCGTGGATCTTCTCGAATCCCGCGTTCGACTCGACGACCCGTGCCTGGAGGGGGAGGGCTTCCTCGGCGGCGCGCTCCTCGAGGTGGGCGACGAGCGCCCGGTTGTCGTCCTCGACGTACCAGCTGCCGTCGAGCAGGATGCGAACCTCGACGCCCCGTTCGGCGGCCGCGATGACCGCCTCGAGAAGGGATAGGTCCGGACCGCCGATGGCGGCCTGTTTGATCAGGAGTTCGTCTTGGGCGCCCTCGATCAGTTCGAGCAGGCGAGGTTCGGCGTTCTCCGGGGCGACCAGCAGTTCGACGGCGTCGTACTCGACGCCGACTGGCGGATGGTGTTCGTCGAACGAGCCGTTCCGTGGCTCGTCTTCGACGAAGGTTGCCGTCTCGCGATGCTCGTGCCAGGAGTCGACGTCCCATCCAGTCGCGTCGGCCCGGAAGACGGCCTCGAGGTCGGCGGCCAGGGCCGGGTCCTCGAGCACGACACCCCAGCCACGGCTCGAGCCCCCACCGAGTCCCGCGGTGTTCCAGTTTTCCGAACTGACGAGGACGGTCTCGTCGGCAATCGCGTACTTGGGGTGGTGGAACCGATACCGCGAGTCGGTGCCGCCGAGTGCGACCACCGTCGCGCCCGCCGTCTCGAGATCCGAGAGGCGGGTGTCCGTGCGTTCGGCAGTCCCACCCACTGGGCCGGCCTCGACGAGGATTTCGACGTCGACACCGCGCTCGAGGGCGTCCTGAAGCGCGTCGGTAGTCGCCTCGGATTCGAAGGTGTACCCCGCGAGAAGGATTCGGTCGTCCGCCGCCTCGATAACCGCCTCTGGGGGGGCCGGCGAATCGGGGAGGACGAACGCCTCGGCGGTGCCGCCATCGTAGGTGCGGGCGGGCACGCATGAGGCTCCCTTCGGCCACCACTCGCCTGTCGCCGGTTCGCCGCCACCGACCACCGGTTCGTCGGCGTCACGGTACCAGGTGGCCGCAGTCCCAGCCCGGTCGTAGCTGATCGCATCGCGAACGGTGCCGTTCGCTAGTAGCATGATGTCGTCGCCGTCGGCCGCGAGCGGGAGGTGTCCATCGAGTTCGACCGGCTCGAGGTCGGTGATCGCGGCCGTCTCGTTGGGACTCATGGTGATGGCGACGGATCCGGAGACGGTGACGTTTGGCAGGGCGGCGCTCGCGTGCCCGTCGGTGAGCGTCCAGCCCTCGAGGCTGGTATTCGAGGGCGTCGTCAGGACGAGGTATTCGCCGACGTTGCCTTCGGTGGTCGGGTTCGGGTGGACGGCGTCGAGCCGTGGATCCGACGTCTCGCCGAAACGCTCGGGGGTGAGGGTGGTATCGACCGGGCTCGAGTGAGCGGTGTCGGTATCGTTGGTAGATGGAAACGGCGTCTCGGCGACGACGGGACAACTAACCTCTCGGGTCACATTCCCATTGACAGAATTGTCGACTCGAATGGGGCGGTCTGGAACCGGTGTGTCGGTGACGCCTGACTCGTCACTCGAGCCGGTGGTCGTCGACCCGACAAAATCCGACGACGACTGGCCGACTGGCTGTGCCCCGACGACGGCAGCGGACCCCGCTACCAGAAGCGCCAGGACGACCACGGCAAGAATCGGTACGATGGCCATGCCCCGGCTCATGAATCGGTCTGGTCATCCGATCCGATATAAACTCATAGACCGGTGCTCGGAACCGGTTTTGGCTCCAGACGCCCAATGGAATCGCCATCGGTTGCCACGCCTCAACGCCGACAGTGGTGACAAAGGAACGTCGTCAGCTAATCCGGAGAGCTGTTACCTGGAAGAGACTCCACCGACCCCGCTCAGGCGGTCGGCTCGAGTGCGGGGCCTGCCCGCTCGGCTTCGGCCTGCACGAGGTACACGCGATCGTCGTCGTACTCGGCGACGATCTCGAGCGCGCCGGCAGTCCCGATCCGGTTCAGCGCCCAGGCAGCCGAGGCGCGGGCGGTGTCGTCCTCGTCTTCGGCAAGTACGTCCGCCAGCGGCTCGATCGCGCGGGTGTCGCCGATCAGGCCGAGTGCCCGGGCGGCAACGCTCCGTATCTCCGGGTTTTCGGCAACCAGTTGGTCGGCAAGCGGCTGCACGGCGTCCTCGGCCCCGATCTCGCCGAGGGCCCTGAACGTGGCCTTCTGCAACAGCGGGTTCGAATCGCTGTCGACGTAATCAACGAGGGTTTCGACGACGTTTTCATCGGCGACGCCGATCTTGCCTAGAATTCCGATCGCATCCTGATCACGGCGACCGGCTCGCTGGAGCATGGGCTCGATGGCTTCTTCGGGGCCCATCCGCTCGAGGGCCTCGAGTGCGTGTTCCTCCATGAAATCGGAGTCGAACGTCTCGAGGGCGAGCAAGACCATCTCCACGTTCTCGCGCTTTTCGTGGACCTTCAGGGCGTGCCATTCGGGCGGATAGTCCTTGACGTGATCGAGAACGTCGTAGTATCCCTGGGCCTGGAGTTGCTGGCGTACGGAGAGATCCTCCCAGGTCTGGGCATCGTCGACGGCCTCGCCGAGGCGGTCGGCAGCAGCGAGTAGGCTTTCGATCGTTTCCGTGTCCTCGTCGGGATCGAGATCGGTCTCTTCGAGCGCCCCAGCCACGTCCTCGAGGGTGGTGACCAGGTCCGCGGCGGTGGGTTCCTCGAGTGTCAGATCGCCAGCAACGTCGACGATGTCGGTCAGATCGTCGACGAACGCGTCGACGGCCTCGACCAGGGCCGCTTCGCCCTGTTCGGTCCAGCGGGTGGACTCGATTTCCTCGGCAGCAGCCTCGACCTCGGTGACAACGTCGTCGACGTAGGGGCCGCGGGCAGCCTCGAGGTCGTCGGCCAGCGAGTCGAGTTCGTCCTCGATTGGCGTCTCGTCGTCTTCGTCCTCGTCCACGTCGAGATCAGCCGCCTCGACGTCGGCCTCCAGCCCGTCGATGGCTGCTTCGACCTCGTCGAGGTCGGCCTCGGTTTCGGCGTCATCGAGGGCTGCCGCGATCGACTCGAGACGTTCTCGCAGTGAGTCGACCGTGAGTTCGGTCGCGTCGCCGTCGTCGTCGCTCATGGGATCACCTGGCGGATCGTCGCCGTCGGGTGACGCTGTACCGGCTTCATACGGACTTCTCGTGTCAGGACGCTCCTAAGCGTTTCCATCTGAGCCACCGGATTCTCGTCCGGGCGCACGATGTCGGCTGCTCCGCACACCGTGCCCACGATCCGTTCATTCCGGGGTTGGCGCCCCCTCATCGTCGACTGAGGATGGGTCCTCTCGCCAGTAACACCAGGGGCTCAGCGTCATATAGGCGATCCCCAGCGTCAACAGCGCGTAAGGGAACGTCTTCCCGGCTACGTTCGGTGCCAGTATCGCGAGTGCGTGGACGACGCCCATGATGAGGGCGTCCCGAACCAGCAGGTCTGGATACTGGATCGTCGACACCATGAGATAACAGAACGCGCCCGTGATCGCCAGGATGACCCAGGGATCGTCGAGTGGTGCCCCGGCGAGGATCGCTGCCCCCAAGATCGTCGCCGCGAGGGTGGTCTGGATCCCCTCTGTGTAGTGGTCGACGGTGTCGTAGGCGGTGTACAGGCCGAGTCGGGTGACGGCAGCGGCGACGAACAGCGCACAGATCCCGGTGACCAGCGCGAGTTCGACCGTCACCGTATCGAAGCCGATCTCGAGGCCCTCGCTGACGACGACGAACGCAAGCACGGCCGGCGCGACGGCGAACGATGCGACGTCTGCCAGCGAGTCGAGATAGGGGCCCGCATCGGTCCCGCCGTAGCGTCGGGCAAGGATCCCGTCGAGACCGTCGGCGATGGCAGCCAGCAGCATGAGTCGTGCCGCCAGTTCGATGTCGACGAAGGCGACGACGATGGCGACGAACCCCAGGGCCGCGTTGGCGATGGTCACCGCGTCGGCGATTCCGAGTCGGCCGACGAACCGGGGGCGCATACTCGCCGAGTCGGCCGGCAGCACCCTTACGTGTTTCCGTTTTCCACGACCACGGCAACTGGCGATTGACGTTACCAGGTGTGCTCACCTACGAGTCGCGATCCATGTCAACTGGGCGATCGTGAGCGGACGCACTCGAGGCTCTCAATTGACGGCAGACCGAGCGCGTTATATCCGGTCATTCCTAACCTCGAATATGAACCGGCGCGTTTACCTGGCCGCCGCCGGCAGTGCCGCGGTCGCGACCGTCGCGGGGTGTACCGCCGTCGGCGAAGTGGGCGAGGACCTCTTTGGCGATCCCGAGTACGATATCGGGATGAGCCGCAACGAATTCCTCCCCGATGACTTCGAAGCCACGGTCGGTGACACCGTCGTCTGGATGAACACCAGCGAGGCTGACCACACCGTGACCGCCATCGAGAGCTCCGTACCCGAGGGTGCCGACTACTTCGCCACCGGCGACTACGAGGACCAACAGCGTGCGGAAGCGGCCTGGCACGATCACCACGGTGGCCGACTCGGGACGCGCGATACGTTCGAACACACGTTCGAACTCCCCGGCACCTACGACTACATCTGCGTCCCGCACGTCAGAGGGGGCATGGTGGGTCGGGTCATCGTCAGCGAGTAAATCCGGTCTGTCGGGGTGTCTCCTTACGGTGGCTGCAGTTCTCACGCCGTCTCCACACTCGATCGAAGCGCCTCGAGGCCGCGGCCCCGCTTCGTCCGGGCGTTCGGTCGACCAGCTACCATCCGACGGGGAACCGTCTATCGTTCCAATTGAAACGAGTTACACACCCTCACAGCGAGTCGGCTCAGAACCGATTTGTCACTGGTTCTGAGCCATGGTGTCGGAGGGTGTGTGCCATGACGTTCAGTGGCTACTATCGAATGGTAACCGCTATCGCTGGATCTCCGTCACTCGAGGCCACGAAAAAGCACCGGTCGCGCGCAGTTGTCGTCAGCTGTCGACGGCGACGTCAGATTCGTCGACGTCGACGGCCGTGGCCTCCTCTTCGGCGATCTCGTCGGGGTGGGCCTCGACGGTCGTCTTCTGGATTTCGACCCGTCGAAGCGGGTAGATCGTCTTCGCTTCGCCGTAAATCGCCGAGGAGAGTCGCCCGTCGACGATGCTGTCGACGAGTTCCTCGAAGGTGCGCTCGGCGGCGGCCTCCTCGACCATCTGGACCATCTGCTCGCGGATGGCCTTCTCCTGGCTCGCGTCGGCCTTCTTCGTCGTGAACGCGACCGGCTGGACCTGAACGCGGTAGTCGTCGGTCGTGATGACGGTCACGTAGGCGTCGATCTTCGAGGCTCCGCGCCGGACCAGCGAGCGCAGGTAGTCCCGGGTCAGCGAGTGGGACTTGAACTCGGTGTAGGCGGCGTCGCTGCCGACGTCGTTCACCTGGAAGGTGAGCTTGATGTTGTTCTCGCTGGCGTTGTTCGTGAGTTCGCCGAGCGTCGTTTCGATGGTTCGGTCGTAGACCTGTTCTGGTTCGTCAGCGGGGGTCTCGCCGAGCTCTTCCCGGTCGAACTGTTCGGGAGCGAGCACGGTGTACCACCGCTTCTCCTGTTTCGCACGTGAAACTGATCGTTCACTCATGATTGTGTGTTGTCGTCGAGTCACCACACGGTGACCCATCGTTCGCTGTCGTTCGTCCGTGCTGTGCGACCGTGGTTGCCACGTCCAGATTGACCAAATAATCGTCGACCGTCGCGTGCAGGCCACCGGTCGTCTCCCGCTCGATCGTCGTCACGAGCGTTGCCGTCCCGTCGTCGTCCGGATCGACTCGAGTCGCCATCTCGTCGGTGTTGTCCGGCGCGATCGCTGCGGCGACCAGGGTAGCTTCCGGCAGCCGACTCCGGATCGTCGCCGTTCGACTCGATCGGTCGGTCACAGGTGATCCCTCACGCTGGTGATGATCCGCTCGTCTGAGCAGGTGTCGACCTCGTCGTCGGGTCCGGGGAGACGGATGTGCCCGCCGCGTCGGCCGACGTCGTACGCCGTCTCGATCCCGAGGTCGCGGGCGACGGCCTCGAGAGTCGATCCGAGCGATCGATCCCCCCGGGTCCGAATGGCGGCCTCGTCGTTGCCGATGACGAGTGTCGTTGGCTCCGGCGAGCGGTAGGCCGACACCAGGCGCGCGACCGTTCGAACGGGGCCATCGTCGATACCGACGGCGAAGAGGCCGTCGTACCGACCGGTCGACGCCCCCTCGATCGCCGTGTGCGCCCGTCGCCCACAGGCGCGCCAGGCATCGAGGGCCGACGTCGAGACGTCGTGGCCCATCGCGAGGGCCACACCGGTTCCCGGCTCGCAATCGGCAGTCGCCCGGAGGACGTCGGCATACCCCTCGAGCGTCACGAAGGGGACACTCCCGTCCGCCCCAGTGATCGCGTAGGGGTGCAGGAATCGACCGATCGCGGTCGCGGCGTGCTCGCTCGCCGCCGGATCCCCGACAGCCTCGAGTGCGACCAGCGACCCGATCGTCCGGTGATCGACGTCGCCATCCGTCGGGGCCGCCGGTACGGCTTCGAGTAACGCCGCGACGGCGTCCTCGTCCCCCGACCAGGGGGCCAGACACGCACCCGTGTGCGCAAGTCCGTCGACCATATCCGTCGTCGGCACGCCGACACCGGGTCGGCGCTCGATGAGGGGGTCGTCTCCAGCCAGGGCCCGCTCGAGGAGCCACTCCGTTTCGCCGGCTCCAGGGTCGATCCCCGCGGCTACGGTACCGGCGAGGGTCAACAGCGGATCGCCCGTGGCCTCGAGCGTCTTGAGGTGGTCGGCGACAGCGAGGGTCGCCGGCCGATCCGTGGCTGCGATGGAGAGGTGGGTTTCGGCTGTCGTCCCCGGATCCGTCTCCGAGTGGTCGTGCGGCCCGATCGCAACCGTCACGCCCTCGATCTCCTCCTGCAGACGAGCGGTTCGGTCGCCGATCGTCGCGCCGGTAGTGATCTGAAACGGCGTCCCGTCTCGAGCGAGGGCTCTCGCGAGCAACCCCGCGGCAGCGATGGCGTCGCCGTCGGCCCGCGTGACGATGCGAACGAACTCGCCACTGCGGAGCACGTCGGCGTCGGTTGCCGTCGAGACGGTGCCGTCTGGTGTCATGTGGTCAGTCGTCCTCGAAGAGTTCGACCGCGGCGTCGTAGGAGTACGTGAACTCGGGGTCGATCTCGTCGCCGCGGTAGTAGTCGACCAGGCGACGGACCTTCGACTCCGTGTTCTGCAGCGAGCGCTTGTTCTGGTAGTCCTGTGGGTTCGCCTCGATGTGTTCACGGAGGTCGATCGCTCGCTCCATCAGGTTGCGCAGGTCCTCGGGAACGTCCGCTTTGGCGTCGTGTTCCTCGAGGATGTCGGTGACCTTCTTCCCGGTCGCGAGTTTCACGTTCGGGATCGGCGTGCCGGTCACGCCCTCGTCACGCAGTTTGAGGCCGATCTGGCTTGGATCGTGCCCCTGTTCGGCCAGTTCGACGACCCGAGATTCGATCTTCTCGGCGTCGACGTCGCTCCACTCCGGTGGTTCGTCTGCCGTCGGCTTGTCCGAACCGGACGAGCCGCGACGGCGGGTGTGCATTCGTGCCATTGCTGAGGATAGGAACCGCACTGACCGCGAGGTGATGTATCCGGCACTGTGCCGGGTGCACTTCCGCAATCCCAAGTCGCCAACGAATCGGGCGACGAGTCAGATTTGCGGCCGTGCGCTTCCCAGTTGAGACTGGCTCGATGGCCTAAAAAGGGTTGCGACCTGTCTTTCGAGCGGGTCGTACGGTGATCGCGGCCGATCAAGCTGGGGTCGCCGGCTCGTCGGCTTCGGGAACCCCTCGCTCTCGGTTTCGCTCTTCGGTGTCTGCCTCCTCGAGCAACTCCCGAAACTTCGCTGAGCGTTCCTCGATGTACTGGCGGGTCTTCGTGTCGGGCGATTCGTCCCGCGACTCGATCAGGAACGTGGTGATGACGACGGTCTTCACCCAGGGCTTTAGCAGGCCCGTATAGATCGTCACTAGGAGGCCACCGATGACGATCCAGCCAGCCAGTTCGAAGCCTGTCGAGAACCCGCTCAGGATGCCCGCGAGGGGAGTGAACGCGAGGAACAGGGCAATCGTGGCCCCGTACAGTCCCACGACGATCAGCATCGTCGACATGAGGACCGGTTTCCAGCTCTTGGCGTAGAGCACGAGTCCGTCGCTGGCCGCTCGCCAGCGGTTCTCCTCCTCGCTGAGGAACATGTGGGCGATGATGGCCTCGTCGATGTACGACGCAGCAATCGCGACTGCTCGACCCACGAACTCGATGAGTTGTTTCAGATTCGGGACGAACGAGACCAGATTCGACACGGAGAGTACGCGCCGATTGAACTGTTTGATTACCGATTTGACCACCATGTCGACGGCAAACAGCGCGCTCGCTTCCGTGAAGTGCTCTTTGACCTGCCCCGTACCGTAGGAGAGCTGATTCGACGGCGTTGCCCCCGTCTGCACGATATGAGCGATAACGGCGATGTGTCCGGCTTTCACGAGATAGAGCGCGTACCGCACGAACAGTCGCCAGGCCTTGACGAACAGCACGAAGGCGATGAGCAAGCCGACAATCGCCACCCAACCCGACACGGTCCCCGCATCGACGAAGGTGTAGGCGAGCCAGCCGATCACCCCGAAGTACGCGATCGACGCGATACCCAAAAACAGCCCGATCCCCATCCGTACCAGCACGAAGGGCATCGTCTTGATGTAGATGCCCGTTGCCTTCGCGAAGTGCAACACCATAGCTCCTGTTATTGTTGGTATCCTATATAAACTCGAGTAATTTTATACATCTCTATACGAATAGAGAATTAGTCTGCGATGTCAGACCGTATTGGCAGTTGACTGGTACCCCGGCCTCGTGTGCTCGAGTTCGATTCTGGATATTCGTTCCGACTCAAAATCATGTGCCAACGTCACGCCTGCACACCAATTTCGAGGGGTTTATCTACACCGGTCTAGAATCTGTGGTTGCAACGGCGGGCTCGTAGATCAGTGGTAGATCACTCCCTTGGCATGGGAGAGGCCCCGGGTTCAAATCCCGGCGAGTCCACTTCTCTCCGCTCGCGTTGCTCGAGTCGGTCAGTGAACTCACCGTACGTCGCAAACACCTGGCATTTGCTCAGTCCCGGCGAGCCACCAGCTCAGGAGGCGAACACGCTCACTGGTCACTCGAGTCGTCACCACACGAGATTGCGTTGTGCAAACCGCTCGGGTGCAGGGTGGACGATTCACTGACTGTCACCTTTCACAGGGGTTCGATAGCCGAAGAATGCCCATCGAGGACGGCGGCGAGAGAGGTAGTTCGAAAACCGCCGACACGGAGACCTGAAGTGATCGAGCCTTCGATTCAGTGATGGCCGTATCACACGTCTGAAGTGTCTGCGTGCGGCCAACACGTCGGGGAGATCACGATTGGTTGACGACCGTCTCGATATCGGCGAAGACCTGTTCACGGTCGAGTGTCTCCCCGCGATAGGCCCGTTCGACGACACCCTCGGGATTGACGAGAAACGTGACGACGATGTGATTAAAATCGTAGGATTCCATGCGTTCACTTTCGTCGACCCGCTCGTACTCGAGGCCGAGTTGGGCTTCGACGATCTCGGAGGCTTCCTCGTCGTCCCCCGGACGGAGGTAATACCAGTTTCCAGCCTCGAGGTCGACGCTGTTCATCTGGGCGTTTTCCCGGAGCATGTCGGCGTCGTCACGCTCCGGATCGAACGTAATCGCGAAAAAGTCGACCGCATCGGTGAGGCCGTTTTGCGTTGTCATCGATTGCACCTCCGCCAGCCGTCGGATTAACACCCCACACTCGGCCGGACAGGCCGCGAAGAACGTGGTGAGGATGGCCGTGGTATCCAACTGGTCGGTGTCGATAGCGGTGTCACTCAGGGGGTCGACGAGTTCGAACGAGGGAAGGGGTTCGCCGTATGCAGGGTAGGGAAGGTTGCTACTCTCTGCCCGCTGGTCGTCCGCCGGTGACAGAATAACGTCCTCGGGTTGGTCTTCGAACAGACCTGTCACACACCCTGCCAGCGCGAGTGTTCCGCCCGTTCCGAGTGCACCGAGGTAGGCTCGCCGATCCATACGGGCGACTTCGGACCTCGAGGAAATAACCCGACTGGTTCAATTACCGAAATAAACAACCACGGGTCGGGTGACCCGTGGCTTTTGTAATTCCCTCAGCCTATGCCGATAGCACTCCACGCGAAGCGATTTCGCGGGATGAGGGTGGGCGGTTTACAGAGCGCCCCGACCCAGACAGCCTCACCTTCCGAACAAACGGTTGGGTTTTGCTGAATCGAGGCGCTAAGCCCCCTTCCTCAGCGAGCGCCGAAGGCGCGAGCAGGGAGGGGATACAGCGTCCCCAGAAATCTTCGATTTCTGGTGTGCGAACGAGACGCGGTACGTCTCGTCAACGCCGCGAGAGGTTCTTGGACTATACTACCGCAGGCCCACAGGCCCACGAAACCAGAAGTGTTTTGTATGCAAATTGCATAAGTTATGACATGGCAACGCGAAAGACCATTTCAATCCGAGACGACCAAGAGGAGTGGATACAGGACAACCACCTGAATCTGTCGTCGTTCGTTCAGGAGAAACTCGACGAGCTCATCGAAGAACGCGAAAACTGATGTATCACGCCTACAAGTATCGCCTCGAGCCATCCGACGCCCAACGCGAGGAGTTGGACCGTCACCGCGATATCTGTAGGCAACTGTACAATCACACTCGCTATCGCCTCAACGAGTACCGAGAGAACCACGGCGAACTACCGTCCATAACCACGCTTCGGTCGGAGCTACCTGACCTCAAAAAGTGGTGGGACGACCTCAATGACGTGTACTCGAAGCTACTCCAAACTGTGGTCGAACGACTGTTCGACAACCTCAGTAGCCTTTCTGCGCTCAAGCAAAACGGCTACGGAGTCGGCCAACTCAAGTGGAAGCTACCACGCGAGTTCCGCAGTTTCACGTACAACCAGTCTGGCTTCAAGCTCGACAAGAAGGGCGGTCAGACTGTCTTGTCCTCTCGAAACTTGCGGACATACCGATCCGGCTCCACCGAGAGATTCCCGACGTTCACGAGAGCGACAGCTCTCGTGCAGCCCATCAGAAATCTCCGATTTCTGAGGACGACGCCGCACTCAAACAGGTCACGCTCAAGAAGGAGCCAACGGGAGAGTGGTTCGCCACCTTCGGTGTCGAAATCGACCGAGAGCCACCGCAAAAGCCCGACCAGCCGAAGAACGTCGTCGGTATCGACGTGGGCATCCTGAAGTACGCCCAGGACACCGACGGTCACGCGATTGAATCGGTCGACCTCTCGGACGAACGCGATCGACTCGAACGAGAGCAACGGAAACTCTCGCGCAAAGAACACGGGTCGAACAACTACGAGAAGCAACGCCGCCGAGTGGCCGAATGCCATGCTGACCTGACGCGAAAGCGCCGGGACTTTTTGCACAAACTCTCGAACTACTACGCTCGAGAGTACGATCTCGTGGCCGTCGAAGACCTTGACGCGAAAGGATTGATCCAACTTGACGGCAACTCTCGGAACCGTGCTGGAGCAGCGTGGGGGATGTTCTTGCGGATGCTCGAGTACAAGTGCGAACGCGAGAGTACGCATTTCGTGGCTGTCGATCCGGCTGGAACGACCAAAGAGTGTGCGGCTTGCGGTGTGTCGAGCGAGAAACCGCTGTGGGTCCGCGAACACTCGTGTCCGTCGTGCGGGTTCACCGCTGATCGGGACTGGAATGCGGTCGTCAGACGTAGTCTGACGGGCAGCAAACGCGTAGCGTTTGCGACGGCGTGGAACATTCTTTCTCGCGGGATCAAGCAGGTAGGGGCGGGACGCTCCGAATCAACGTCCTCAGAATCGAAAGATTCTGATGGCCTGTGAAAATCGCTGTGCGATTTTCGAACGCCTGTGGAGACTGCGCTCCCTACGGGAACCACTTCGGTTCCTGCAAAGCGCGTCCTCGAAGCAGGAAGCCCCACCCTCAAGGAGCGAACGGCGTCAGCCGTGAGCGAGTAGGGTGGGGTAGTTCACAGCGGTTGGTAGTACGGAATGTGAGGATGAGGGAGGGGCACACCGATACTGGCCAATCCATGCTGGAGCGGAATGTACCCGAGGACAATGAACGCGACGCCGAGGACGCGGTGGAGACGGAGCCGTGTCTGGACGCTCACCGATTGAAAGAGCGTCGCGTACAGAAACAGCGATGGAATCGTCCCCAGGCCGAGTGCAGCGAGCGACGTCCCACCGGCAACCGGGGACCCGAGGATGAACGCATAGAGGTAGGCTGGATAGATGATCGGACAGGGCAACAATCCATGGGCACCACCGAGGCCGACGATCCGAACGTCGCCAACCCACTCGTCGACTCGAGCGAGCAATCGACCCTGTATGCGTGCGAGCACCGGCCCGAATACCGGCATCGAGACGCTCCCTCCGAGGGAGGTCCGTCCGGTGAGGTAGCTCACGCCGATGGCAATGATGATGAGACCGACGAGGACGCCAGCGAAGAGGTGGACGTCCGTAACCACGGTGCTTAGCGTTCGAGGGGTGACGAACGCGACCGTTCCAGCGAGACCGAACAGCCCACCGAGCAGTGCGTAGCTCGTCGCTCGACCGAGGTTGAACAGGGCGTGTTGACGAACGGCACGAAGGGTCAAGACGTCGCCTCCTGTCCGGTCGGTCTCCGTGAGCCGGTCGGCGTAGACGGTCACCAGTGGACCACACATCCCGAGACAGTGTGCACCACCGAGCAACCCGATCAGAAAGAAGATGCCGAGACTGAGCGGTTCGACGGCCATCGGGTCGAGTGCGGGATCGTGGCACGTCTCGAGTGGTAAGGGCATTCGACGGTCGCTACGGACGGACCGGTCAAGAGGAATCTGGTGCAGTTGTCGAATGTGTTCGAGGGGTGGGCCCGACGCGACACTCCTGTCACCCGAACCGATGGCCACGCGATCGTCGAGACGTCTCGCAACCAGGTGGACATTGACGTGCAGTGATTAACCGGTACCACACGATCAGCGTGTCATAGAAATCCTCCACGCTTTGTCTATTGAAGTCTTGTCAAGACTCACGCGCAAAATAAAGCGCGGGAAAGTGCCACGAGGCGAAGACTGATGCAGTAGCGATCTGGGGTTTTCAGTATAGGTGACTGATCTTGCGCGGTAAATTTGGATCACTCCATAGCTATTTGAGGACTGTTAACAAACTACACATATGAGCAAATTCGATGAGGTAGAACTGCTTGATCGAATTCACAATTTAACTTGGCGTGAATTTGAGGCGTTTGTTGCTTCTCTTTGGGAGTTGCAGGGATGGACAACCGAGCTAACCGAGGAACGGGGTGACGAAGGACGAGATATCATTGCCGAACGGAATCTACCGTACGATGTGGCGATCAAAATTGAAACAAAACGATGGAGCGAAGGCAATACCGTTCCCAGCCCGGATATCCGACAATATGCCCTATTACCAGGCGATGATCTAGATCATGCTGTGATCGTGACGAGTAGTTCGTTCACAGATCCAGCCAGACGAACTGCTGCGAGACACGATGTAAAATTGGTCAATAGTTCTCGGTTAGTTCGACTTATCCAGACACTCGATGCTGAGAATTTGTTGAATGATGATCTCTCAGTGGATGATTGGAAATATATGGTATCTGAAAAACATTTTGATTGGATGGTGGATCATATTGAGGAAGAGGACTTGGTTGATGTTATCCCGGGCATCGGGCCAATTCGTGCCCAGCAATTGGACAAAGCCGGGGTTTATACGCTCGGCGACCTCCTTTCTGCCAATCTTGAGACACTCGCCGAGAAGACTGATCTCGCAGAGAGTACCCTTCAACGCTGGATCAACCTTGCAATCTTCTACAAAGGTGGAGAACGCACCGATGTTATTGAGGGAATTAGCCAAGCAACAGTCGAAAAGTTAGTCGAAGCAGATGTTTATACAGTCGATGACCTCCGATCAGCCTGTCCAAGAGAGCTAGCTGATCAAACTGATCTCCACGAGGATACACTCAAAATGTGGGTCGGTGACGCGGTGCGTCGAGACGATACAAGAGTGACCGAAATTCCGAAAATCGGCACCGAACGTGCCAAGGAATTAGCAAAAATCGGAATTCTAACAGTCAATGACCTCACAGAATCTGACCCAGATGATGTTGCGAAACAAACGGACATAGGGAGGCGTTTTCTTCAAGAACGAATTGAGTACGTACGCACCAATCACTCCTAATGCTCCGGTAAGATAGTTGTGCCAATACGATCGTGATGTGGCAGTGAACTATGTATCTGAAAATGTGTTCGTCACTAATAGAAATTGAGGATTATCTCATAAGTCTACTGGGCAGTTGGTTCACTGGCTTCAACGCGAAACAAACGAAGGTACTGTGCTGCATCTACAATTTAAGTATTGCACTGTCTTTCGTAACTACTTCTGTTCCAACATTCTCCAGCCGGATTTCACCGAAATAAACCGGCTGCGAATATTTCTATGACACGCTCCACGATGGCTACCGCTGCCAAGTGGGGCGGCTTCCGGTCGTCGCCTCCCGTGATTGCCGCCCCGCGGTCGACGTTCTCCGGGAGAACTGGACAGCAGACCGCCAACGTGGAATCGACGTATCCGACCTCTCGGTGCTCGAGCGTTCAGTCTCGAGTTGGTCACTCCACACACCTGCTTTCCCTCCCCAACCCACAGTGAGCGATCGCCTCGAGGTGCACCCCTGTTGTCGCAAACGTCGCCCCGACAGTCGACCAAACCGCAGTGCGCTCACTCGTGTAGGTGCGAGCGATACCCCTTCGGCTCGAACCCGCGCCGACAGATGACGTGTTTGCGACCGACCGTAATCGCACTGATCTGGTCGTCGGCTTCCATCTCAGTGACCACACTCGAGAGGCGCTCCTCGGTCCAGCCGGTTTCCTCGAGGATAGTGGTTTCGTCGACACGACCGCCGCGTTTGACGAGGAGTCGGAGGATGCGGTCCTCGTCGGCGAGATCGCGTTCGTCGACCCCGTACTCGACCTGTTCCGCGTAGCTGAGTCGCTCGTTGGTGCCACCGCCTGCGTCGGGCGCGCCTGCGCTCGCGCTGGCGGCGTCGGTGCCACCGTCAGTCGACTGTGCGTCGGAGCCTGTGCCCGCGTCCGCGTTGGCGTCCGTGCCCGTGTTCCAGAGCGAGGAGAGTTTGTCTCGGAGTGATTTGAATACCATTGTGTGATCACCAGGGGATGCACGCTGGGAACCGTTGCCTACTGGTGTGTAATGCTCGCACCGATATATGTGTGTGGCGACGGTACACGATTCGAGAACGTCATCGCGATTGATACGATACCCACCGCTTCACAGCGCTGGGCGCACCGACCGCACCACGTCGTCGGTATCGAAGGCGTCCTCGGCGACATCGAAGACCACCGTCCCGTCAACGCGCACGACGAAGACGCCGTGATCACCAACCGTGAGTTGTGTGGCCTCGAGCGCCCCGTTCGCAAAGGCCCGGTGGATCGCCTCCTGAACGGTGAGCGCGCGTTCGAGGAAGCCACACGGGTGACAGTATTCGATTTCGACGGTCGTCATTGCTCACCCACCGAGGTGTCCGATCCCGTCTGCGGTGGCGATGACGAGTCCGTCCCCACTTTGCCCTCGAGTCGACCGAACCGATCGGCCAGCGCCTCGAGGATGTCGGCGTCAGCGACGGCGTGGGGAACGGAGAGCGGGGAGACGCTGATTCGCCCTTCGGCGACGGCCCGACGGTCGGTCCCCGCCGGGTCGGGGATGATACCGGGGTCCATGTTCTCCCAGACGCGGTCGGTCACCGTCAGCCCGTTCTCGGTGCGGACGGCGTCCATCTCGTAGCGGGTCGACGGGCGAGTGACCTCGATTGGGACCATGTCAACGGTATCGGGCGTCCCATCGGGAACGGGCGCGTTGATATTGAGGTAAGACACCCGGTCGAAGACGCCGGCATCGAGCGCCTCGCTGGCGAGGTACGTGGTGGCCTCGACGGCGAGGACGTACTGCTCGCGCGCTGGCTGGATTTCCTCGAACGCACGATCGCCGGTTGGGACGTACATCGAAGTGGCGATCGCGGGGACGTCGTGGAAGGCGGCCTCGACGGCGGCACTCACGGTGCCGGAGCGGCCGAGGACGTACTCCCCGAGGTTGGCACCCCGGTTGCAGCCGGCGACGACGATGTCGGGTTCGCCAGGGAACAGTTCGGCGAGGGCGGTGACGACGCAGTCGACCGGCGTCCCGTGAACGGCGTAGCCGAGGTCGTGGTCGGTGACGGCTACCTCGTGGGAGATGGCGCGGCCGATGGCGCTCTGGTCGGTGGCTGGCGCGACGGTGGTGACCGAACCCAGATCGCTGAGACCGTCGTGAAGGGCCCGCAGGCCGAGACTGTCGATACCGTCGTCGTTGGTTAGCAGAATCTCGAGGTCGTCGCTCATACCTGGCAGTTGGTCGGCCGGTCGAAAAGTCCACCGTTCGCGGTTGTGTTGGTCGTGACGGTGGTGCGGTAGCGGTGATCGCGGTAGCGGTCGTGACGGTGATCGCGGTAGCGGTCGTGACGGTGATCGCGGTAGCGGTCGTGACGGTGATCGCGGTAGCGGTCGTGACGGTGGTTGAACTGTGCAGGAAGCCCTGATCGGTCGTGGGGCCCTGATCGATCGTGGCCGGCACTGAACAGACGCGGCTGGCCGGCTGGGTGGGTTTCCCGGGGCGTCAATAGCTTGCCTCACCGGGGCCACGAAGCCAGATGTGCTCCTCGAGGGTCCCTCCGCCAATGGACACGGGCCGAACCACGAGTTCACCTCCGCACACCGATTACTACAGCCCGATCGGCATCTGTGGACGTCACATCGGCTCACTGGTGCCTTACCCCGTACTCATGACCTGCCGATTGCCGACACGCGGCTGGCGGCCGGCGGGACGGCCCCCCTCCCTCAGCCCACCCGATCCACGATCGTCTCCTCATCCACGACGAGATTGTAGGCTCCCTCGTCGTCGTTCCAGAGGACGAGGACGTTCTCGAGGGCGAGCAGGTCGCCGTACTCGGCCGCCCCGAGCGCCTCGTTCAGCCCGGTCTCGTTCGTCACCACGGCGTAGTGATCGACGGACTCGCTCCCGTCGCTGATCTTGTAGACGGGGTTGGGGTCGCCACCACGACGTCGGCTTCCCTCCTCGGCCTCGCTGAGCGACCGGCTGAGTTTCGCGACCGTGCAATCGATGCGGTTCGTCACGTGGCGGTCCATCTCAGCCAGTTTCGCCTGCCCGCTCCCCTCGAGGCCGCCCTCGAGGCGTCGCCGCCCGTCGAGTCGCAGGATCGAGTGGGAGAACTGGACGTCGACGTTGACGAACTCGCCGTCGCCATCAGCCGCCTCGTCGAGTCGGGTCTGGAACGCGGGCACCTCGAGATCCGGACGGACGTCGAATGTCCAGGCGCGATCGCTCGGCGTCTCGCCGCCCCAGAGCCGTGGGGTTGGGCCGTAGACAGTGATCTGTCGTGTCGTGTTGCCGTCGTCGGACTTGCCCGCGTCGTCGCGCCCGCGTGGGTCGACCGAGCGCCCCTCCAGTGCCCGCTCGAGGGCGCGCAGTTCGATGCTGGCGTTCTTGTCGGCCGGGGCCATCGCGAGCAACGCGCCGCCGGGTGCGAGCCAGCCGAGTACGGTCTCGAGGACGGCCTCGGGGTCGTCGAGTTCACTCAGGACGTTACAGGCGAGAACCAGGTCGAACCCCCTCTCGGGTGCCAGTGGTGGCTCGAACGACTCGATGGGGTCGCGATGAATCGTCGGATGGACGTTCCGGCCCGCCTCCTCGAGCAGGCGCTCGAGGATTGTCGCACCTGCGCCGGGTTCGACGGCGTGGTACTCGAGCAGGGCGTCTTCGGGCAAGTAGTCACAGAGGCCCAGTGCGGGGCCACCGACGCCCGCGCCCACGTCCAGCACTCGCAACGTCCGGCCAAGTAACTCCCGTTCGGCCAGGTCCTCGAGGGCGTACTGAATAGCTGCGTAGTAGCCTGGCAGGTGGTAGATGGCGTACCCCGCCGCCACGTCGTCGTCGTAGGTGACTGGCTGGCGGTCGAGGTAGCGAGCTTTCATGTCCCGAATCCGCGACCGAACGAGGTCGCCCGATGGACCACGGTGCCAGTCGACGCCGTATCGTTCGACGAGGAGGTCCTCGAGGGCCGTCGCGTACCGCTCGGGAAAGCGTCGAACTGGCCCATCAGCGGCGATTTTCGCCGACACCGGGTCCGCTGGAACGGGAGTGAAGATGCCGTCCGCTCGCTCGATCAATTCGAGGTCGGGGGCCTCCTCGCGGAGCACCTGCGCCACGACGGCCGGGTGTGGCTCGCCCTCGACGTAGGTGGCGATCTCCTCGGGGTCGATCGGCCGGACCTGCCGGAGGTACTTCGCGTTCGCCCGGACGGCCTCACGACGGTCGCTCATCGGTCCTCCGCTGTCCCGTCGTCGATGCCGTCGACCACCCGTGGTTCCTGAAGCCGGTCCGCACCAGCCCAACGCTCACGGGCCGCCCGATAGAGATCGTCGAACGCCTCGTCTTCCGCGTCGGCGATCCGCTGGGCGGCGTCGGCGACGGCGTCGGCCCCATCGAATGTCTGCTGGATGTCACGATAGACGCGTGGGGTCCCGTCAGTGACGTAGTGGGTCAGTTGCTCTAGCTCGGCGAAGATCGGTGTTTCGAACCCCTCGGGAACGGGGTCGGCGGCCAGGGCGAACGCCAGTACGGCAGCGTGGGCCGCGGACTGCACCGACTCCATGGCCCGATCGTGTTCGGCCGCGGTGGTCTCGACCAGTCGGTTCCCCGCCACCTCCAGCGCGCCGAGGATGCGGTCGGACGTTGGGCCAGCGGCCGCCGTCACGGTGGCGATCGATCCAGGTGCCCGCTCGGGGGCAAACAGCGGGTGCAGACTCACCCGCTCGAGCCCTGGTGTGTGCGTGGCCATCGCCTCGAGCGGGGTCGCCATCACGCCGGCGACGTCGATGACAGCTCGCTCGGCGAGTGGGCCGTAGCGCTCGACTGCGGCCTCGACGTGGGGCATTGGGACGGCGAGACAGACGACGTCGACGGTGAGCCCAGGATCGGCCGCGGCGTCGAGGGGGTCGAGACCCGAGTCACTCGCTGGGACCGCTCGAGCGTCACCCTCGATCGACGCGGCTGCCTCGCGTGCGGCATCGGGGTCGACGTCGGCGAAGGTGAGCGCCACGGTGTCCGAGCCATCCCGGTCGGTCGATACCAGCGTCTCTCCGATCCACCGGCCCATGGCCCCCGCACCGACGATCAGGACGTGCATCACCAGGTGCTACCCGCTGGCGTCGCAAAAACGGTTCGATGGTGGTGGGGTATTCGGTGTCCTTCGGACGCTACCACGGCTGCACTCGTCGCCCACACGCCGGTAGATCCGTCCGCCCGCTCACTCGAGAAGGTGGCCCGACCGCTCACCCTGAAAGCTCCGCCCGCACGGCCGGCTCGAGGGCAATGGGGTAGTCCGTGAGGTTCTCGTGGCCATCCTCGGTGACGACGACCATGTCCTCGATGCGGACGCCCCCCACTGCGGGGTCGTAGAGCCCCGGCTCGATCGTGACGACGTGGCCGGGCTCGAGTTCCTCGCCGACGGGTGAGAGGCTGGGTCCCTCGTGGATGTCGAGGCCGACACCGTGGCCGGTGCTGTGGATGAAGCCGGTGTCCGTGTCCGGGTCGCTCCGCAGGGTCTCGTAGCCCGCCGCCTCGATGACGTCGCAGGCGGCGTCGTGGACGGCTGCGCCAGTGACGCCCGCCGCGGTCGCCTCGAGGGCAGCTTCGAACGCGTCGTGAGTGACCTCGTAGCGCCGTTTCATCTCCGCGGTCGGCTCGCCCCGACAGAACGTGCGGGTCATATCCCCGAAATATTTCGTCTCCTTGTCCCGGGGGAAGATGTCGATCACGATCAGTTCGTTTGCTTCGAGCGGCCCGCTCCCCCTGTCGTGGGGGTCGGCCCCGTGTTCGCCGCAGGCGACGATGGTCTCGTCGAGGCTACAGCCCTCCCGGAGGAGGGTGATCTCGATCTCCTCCGTCACGCGCTCGCTCGTCAGGACCTCGCCGTTCCAGACGAGGTGACCGGCTTCGTCCACCTCGGCGGTCGCGATGAGCGTTTCGGCGACGGCCATCGCCCGCTGGTTGGCCACCTGGGTCTGGGCGATGGCCTCGATCTCCTCGGCGTGTTTCACCGCGCGGATGTCCCCGACGATACCGTCCCGTTCGACGACCACCTCGAGGCCGCGTTCGCGGAGGCCGTCGGCGGTGCCCGTCGGGAAGTTTCGCGGAACCGCAATCGACTCGACGCCGTGGTCGGCGAGAAACGCCTCGCGGACGCGGAGCCCGCCCTCGAACCGGCCGTGCTCGGCGGCCAGTTCCTGGGCGTCGTAGGCGGCCGTCTTGCTCACCGTATCCGCGCTAGCCTCCGAGACCGCTCGGCCGTACTCGAGGCCGGAGACGAGCAGGTGAACCGCGCCGTCTGGCGTGACGAGCGTTTGATACGGGTCAGGGGCCGAAAATCCGGAGAGATAGCGCTGGTCGGAGTCGCTGGCGTCGTCGTCGATGAAGTAGCCGTCCAGCCCCTCGGCCTCGAGGAAGGCCGTGAGCGGTGAGCGGTCGATATCCATGCCAGAGTCTCGGTTTTCCCGGGTAATAATCATCGGGTAACCGGAATCCCGGATAGCCGTTGAGGGACGCCACTGGAACGACGGAGTACTCGTGCCCGCAGCTGTGTGCCGGATACGCTCGAGATCGCAAGCTCCGGGGGATACACTGTCGGGACGCGGAACCGACCGTCCTGGAGGGGCCGATTTCGTCTCGATGGATGTGATGGCAGGCCAAGCGTTATGCCGCCACGGCCCTGATCTGTGCCAATGAACGCGCTTTTGACCCTCGCGGCGACCCTCACACCGATGCAGGTCGTCGACCCAGCACTCGGAATCGGCCTGCTCGTCCTGATCGTGGCCGGGCTCACCGTCTGGCAGTCGGTGATCTTCATCGACGCCTACGATCGTGCGGCGCTCACGGTCTTTGGCGAGTACCGTAAACTCCTCCAGCCCGGACTGAACATCATCCCGCCGTTCGTCTCACACGTCCACCGGTTCGACGTCCGAACGCAGACGCTCGACGTTCCGACCCAGGAGGCGATCACCCGCGACAACTCCCCGGTGACCGCCGACGCCGTCATTTACATTCGTGTTATGGACGCGAAGAAGGCGTTCCTCGAGGTGGACGATTACAAGACGGCCGTCTCGAATCTCGCCCAGACCACCCTGCGTGCCGTGCTGGGGGACATGGAACTCGACGACACGCTCAGCCGGCGCGAGCAGATCAACGCACGCATCCGCACTGAACTCGACGAACCCACCGACGAGTGGGGCATCCGCATCGAGGCCGTCGAGGTTCGGGAGGTGACGCCCTCCCGAGACGTGACCCGTGCGATGGAACAGCAGACCTCCGCCGAACGAAAGCGCCGGGCGATGATTCTCGAGGCCCAGGGTGAACGCCGCAGCGCCGTCGAGCGTGCCGAGGGTGAAAAGCAGAGCGAGATTATCCGCGCTCAAGGTGAAAAGCAGAGCCAGATTCTCGAGGCTCAAGGGGACTCGATTTCCACGGTCCTTCGCGCGCGCTCGGCGGAGTCCATGGGCGAACGAGCAATCATCGATCAGGGGCTGGACACGCTCGCCACGATCGGCCAGAGCGAGTCCTCGACGTTCGTGTTGCCACAGGAGCTATCCTCGATGATTGGCCGCTACGGCAAGCATCTCTCGGGTAGCGACGTCAGCGAAGACGGGGCGGAACTCGAGAGTCTCGGGTTCGACGCCGAGACCCGCGAACTGATCGGGCTCGACGACATCGCCGAAATAATTGGCGAGATCGACGCGGAGGCGGAGGTCGACCTCGAGGCGATGGAGCGACAGGCGAAGGCGATCACGGAGGGCAAGTCAGTCGACCCCGACGAACAGTAGTGGGTCCGGGTTTCGACGCGAGTGTTCTCGAGTGTTCGTGACGGTGGCGCTCCCGGTGAGTCCATCTTCGATGCGTTGTTTCTGCGTGTAGGTGGCCACGTGAGGCCAGTATCCGCTCATGTCACGGCTCCCACTATTCCAATGGGGTCGATGGCGACCGTGATCCCCGCCGCTCCCCACGACCGCTGGCTGTGAGTTCCCAGGGGTCACGCGGGGCTACTATCGGTCGTCGAACCCGCTGACTGGCGGGCACCATCAGTGGCTCGCGTAGGGGTCCTCGGGTAGCTCCCGACGCTGCTGGCGATAGCGCGGGTGATCGGCGGCGTAGACGTGATCGAACATCGTTTCCGGCTCCGGATCCGATTCGGCCGCCGCCGCCTCGACGGCAGCTTGCACCCGGTCACGGGCCCGCTCGCGAAGCGCCCGTTCGTCACCTTCGCTCCAGTCAACGGTCGCCTCGAGATACGCACGGGTGCGCTCGAGGGGGTCCTCCCAGTCCGCACGTTCGTCCTCGTCGCGGTAGACGTCGGGATCGTCGGTGGTCGTGTGGGGGCCACGGCGATAGGTGACGGCCTCGATCAGGGTTGGGCCGCCATCATCTCGAGCACGCTCTATGGCCTCGCTGACGACGTCGTAAACGGCGAGGACGTCGTTGCCGTCGACGCGGACGCCTTCGAATCCGTAGGCGTCGGCCTTCTGGGCAATGGTGGCGCTCGCGGTCTGACGCTCGCGGGGGACCGAGATGGCGTAGCCGTTGTTCTGACAGAAGAACACGGTGGGTGCGTCGAACACGCCCGCGATGTTGCAGGCCTCGTGGAAGTCGCCCTCGCTGGTCGCCCCGTCGCCGAGGCTGGCCATCGCGACAGCGTCGTCACCCTTGTACGCCGCCGCCATGGCGACACCCACGGCGTGGGGGAGCTGGGTGGCGATGGGAATCGTGATCGGGAACGTCCGAAGGTCAGCGGGGTCCTGTCTGTCGATGTAGTTCCCCCGACCCATGAGGTGATGAACGATTTCCGCCAGCTGGAGTCCCCGTGTCAGGAACATCGCGTGATCTCGGTAGGTTGGAAAGAGGATGTCCGCCTCGCGGAGGGCGGTCGCCGCACCGACCTGGGCGGCCTCCTGGCCCTGCATCGGTGCGTACGTTCCGATGCGGCCCTGTCGGTGGAGGCTGATGGCCTTCTCGTCGAACGTCCGGGCGAGGACCTGTGTCTCGTAGAGGTTGCGGAGGGTTTCCTCGCTGAGGCCGTCGGGCGTTCGCCGCTCGTCTGCATCCTCGTCTGGCAGTACCCGCACCAGATCCTGGGCTTGACTGGCCATGTGGCGTCGTTTCACCAACGTTCTATCGGAACGAACGACACCGAGACTAATAAATAATGGCTATAAATTCGATTTACCGACGATACTTCAACTAGGTTTATACGCTGGCAATAATGCGACAGGATTTCAGACGCGGTTCCGGCAAATACTGACGATCCCTCACTCGCTCTCGGTTCGATCCACCGCTTCCCGAACAGTTAGGCATCCCCGACGTCCATCCGGGAACATGTCCACGTGGATCGGTGACGTGTTTACGAGCGACAACGGCTGGAATCACCTCGAGGACCTCGTCGACGTCGGCAATCGGATGGCCGGTTCGCCAGGCGAACGGAAAGGGGCCGAACTGACGCGTGACGCCCTCGAGGCGGCTGGTGGCCGAAACGCCCGCCTCGAGACGTTCGACATTCAGGGCTGGGAGCGCGGCGACAGCAACATCCGGGGCGTCGACGCCGACCTCGCCCTCGATTGCATCGCGCTGCCTCGCAGTCCGTCCTCGGCGGCAACCGCCGAGTTCGTGGATCTCGGGTACGGCTTGCCCGAGGACTTCGAGGGCACCGACGTCGAGGGCGCGGTCGTCATGGTACGCAGCGACATCCCGAGTCACTACGATCGCTATCTCCACCGTCGAGAGAAGTACTACCACGCCGTCGAACACGGCGCGGCAGCGTTCGTCTACCGCAACCACGTCGAGGGTTGCCTGCCACCGACGGGCAGCGTCGGCACCGCGGACGACCCGATCGGAGAGATCCCTGCCGTCGGCGTCTCGAGCGAGGTTGGGGCTCGACTCGCCCGCCGGTTCGAGGGTGAGGACGTGACGGTCGCAGTCGAGGCGACGATCGAGGACGCACAGAGCCAGAACGTCCACGCGGAACTCGGCCCCGACACCGACGAACGGGTCCTGGTCACCAGCCACGTCGACGCCCACGACATCGCCGAGGGCGCGATGGACAACGGGGCGGGTACCGCGATGGTCGTCGAACTTGCGAACGCCCTCGCAGCTCGCGAGGACGAACTCGAGACCCGGGTGGAGTTCGTCGCTTACGGAGCCGAGGAGGTCGGCCTCGTCGGCTCGAGTTACCACGCCGAGCAGGCCGATCACGACGAGATCGTGGCCATCCTCAACAACGACGGCGTCGTTCGGGCGCGAACGCTGCAGTTCACCACGCACGGATTCGACGCGCTCGAGGACGCCGCCCGTTCGGTCACCGAGAGCTTCGGCCATCCGGCCGAAATCGTGCCACGTCTCGGCCCCCACAGCGACCACTGGCCGTTCACCCAGTGGGGCGTGCCGGGCTACCACGTCATGAGCACCTCCGGGGAACTCGGCCGGGGCTGGGGGCACACTTTCGCGGACACACTCGACAAGGTCGAAAAACGGGATCTCCGCGAGCAGGCCATCATCCTCACCGAACTTGCGGTCCACCTCGCCAGCGAGGACGTCCGCCCCGAACACAAGGACAGCGACGAGCTGATCGCCATGCTCGAGGAGCAGGACCTCGCCGAAGGCATGCGAATCATCGGTGACTGGCCCTACGACTCCTAACGGACTCCTCGAGGGGCCACGGTCCGCCGTCCCCCGTGTTGCCGAGGGGTCGCCTTCTTTTACCACCGCGTGCCAAGGGGCGGGCATGAGTCGGCATCCGACGGTGGTCGTCGCTGGCGGCGGTCTCGCGGGCCTCGTCGCCGCGCGTCACCTCGCCGAGGCCGGTATCGACGTGAGGCTGTACGAACGACGCGACGAGGTCGGGGGTCGTGTCCGCACCATCGAGCGAGACGGTTATCGGTTCGACCGCGGATTTCAGGTACTCATCACCGGCTACCCCGCCGTCAGGGAGGAACTGGGTCTCGAGTCCCTGGCACTCAGACGGTTCGCTCCGGGGGCCGTCATTGCCCGCCCCGGCCGGCGGTCGACGCTGAGTGACCCGCTTCGGGACCCGAAGGCGCTGCCAGCGACGCTGTTCAACACCGACGTGACGCTCGGGGACAAGCTCCGGGTGCTTCGGCTTCGACGACAACTCGCCGCCACGGACCTCGAGACGATGTTCGAGGGACCCGACCAGCCAATCGGGGATTACCTCCGCGAGCAGGGCTTTTCCGAGCGATTCATCTCGAACTTCGCCGCGCCGTTCTACGGGGGTATCACGCTCGACCGGTCCCTCGAGACCTCGAAGCGGATCTTCGAGTACACGTTCCGCACGCTCTCGTCGGGGTCGATCGCGGTCCCCGCGACTGGAATGGCGGCGATTCCACGTCAACTGGAGACGCGAGCGATTGCGGCGGGCGCGACGGTCGAAACGGGGACGGCCGTGACCGGGCTCGAGGTAGACGGCGCGGATCGAAACGGGGCCAGCCACCGCAGCGTCACCTGCACGCTCGAGGGCGAGACCGACCGAACGCTCGAGGCCAACGCGGTAGTCGTCGCGACGGATCCGCCCACCGCACGGGACCTGACCGGTCTCGAGGGGATCCCGACCGACGGGAAGGGCTGTGTGACCCAGTACTACGCACTCCCCGCAAAGAGCGACCTCGAGACGGGGCGGCGCCTCGTCCTGAACGCGCTCGAGGACGCCGGCCCGAACCAGATCGTTCCTCACAGTGCCGTCGCTCCGGAGTACGCCCCCGAGGATGCGACACTCCTCAGTGCGACCTATCTGGGGGCGCCCGACGCCGATGACGAGACCCTCGGTGAACGCACGCGACAGGCACTGGGGGCGTGGTATCCCGAGCGCGTCTTCGACCACCTCGAGGTCCTGCACACCGAGTGGGTCCCCTTCGCACAGTTCGCCCAGCCTCCCGGCATCCACGACTCCCTGCCGGGACCACGCTCGCCGGACAACGGGGTCTACCTCGCCGGTGAGTGCACCAAGTGGTCATCGATACAGGGCGCCCTCGAGAGCGGGCAGGTGGCTGCGGATGCGGTGATTCGGGACCTGTCGTAGCGACCCCCCTCACAGCAGGTGGCGACACCGCTCGAGTGGGGGGAACCACCGCGGCTCGCGCGCCTCGACGTCGTAGACCGCGGGTCGGCAGTCGCCGATGTCCTGAATCAGGGGTGACTGCAGGGCGGCCCCGCGCAAGTCGTTGACGCTGACGCCAGCGGCGCTCTTCGTGAACGCCGGGAGCATCACCACGTCCCGGCCGCGCCACTGGCCCGGCCCGTACAGCAGGCAGGGGAGTTTCCGGCCGCCGATGCTGATGGCAGGATGGTCGTGGCCGACGACGATTCGAGTGATCGCCGCCGGGTCGTCGAGTGCCGACAGGTCGGGTCGCACGTGGCCGTGACAGACGAGCGTCCCGCCGTCGGCCAAGAGCCGTTGAGAGGCGGCCGGCCCGTCGAAAACCCCCTCGAGCATCGAATCGTGGTTGCCGGGCGTGACCACGAGTTCGGCCCCCGCATCGGCGACCGCTCGCTCGAGACGGGTGACGTGCCAGTCGACGCCGTGGGGTATCGTCGAGAACGAGTGCAGGAGATCGCCCGCGATGAGGAGGGTTTCGGGCCCGGTCTCGTGGACCAGTCCCAGCAGTCGTTCGCGAACGTCGTCGCCGCCGTCGACCGGGGCCTCGACCCGGCTGGCTGCCCCCTTGCCGAGGTGACAGTCAGCGATGATGAGGGTGTCGGCGGCGGGAAGAAAGACGGCGCGCTCGAGGTACTGCACCGACGGCACGGGGTCCGGCTGATCTCGACCCGTCTGTGTGGACGGTTCGGCATCCATGTCGGCGTTCCTCGAGGGGTCAGTCATCGCCCGTCGTCGCCACGGCATCCGGATCCTCGTGACGGTCCGGGTCGGCCCCCAGCGCCTCGGCGAGGTCGTACTCGGTACCCGTGATCACGAACAGCGCCTCCTCGAGGGGCTCGAGTACCTCCGGAAGGATCTTGATGACGATGTAGGTGATGCCCACCAGGGCGACGATCGACAACGACTGGGCGATGAAGTTGTGGGCGACGAGGAAGGAAGTGCGACTCTCGGGAGCGCCCATGAACGTCGTCGTCACGTAGATCAGGGGATCGTACTGGAACCAGCCGTACGGTGACGCCAACGCGACGAACACGTTCCGGAGCAGATTCAAGAACCAAATAATGCCGATCGAGAGGGCGAAGGCGGCGGCCTTTCGGCGCAAGGGGGCCTTCACGGCGGCGGTCAACCCGCCGAAGATGGCCATCGAACCGATGCCCGTGCACGCGAGGACGATGTAGGTCGTTCGGCCGGTGACGGTCTCGTCGGGATCGAAGTCGAAGCGGCTCTCGTAGCCGTTTACGCCCTCGTTGATCCCCGGGCTGTGGCCGAGGAGTTCCATCCCGAAGTGGGCCTGGGCGGCCGTCGTCTCGATGAGCCACTGGCGGGCGAAGGGAATCGTCTCCACGGGGAGGTAGATGATTCCCATGATCGCGACGGCCTTGGTGAGCAAGAGCAGGGACTGTCGGCCGCGATAGAGGAGATAGCCCGTATACGTACACAGCGGGAGTGCCAGGAGGCTCAGGATGGTCTGGAGGGGGCTCTGCTGGTCGACGTAATAGTACGGCACCATCGTGAGCCAAAAGACGCCGAAGACGACCCAGGCCCCCGCGGCCAGGTATCGGGCTGGTTCCGGTCGCGCTTGCCACCAGAGGAGGACGGCAACGACGAACGCTCCGATCGACGTCCACGCGAGGGCATCCGTCAGCGAGAGCGGGCCGAGCAGGGCCAGCACGCCGACAGACTCGAGGTGGATCGAGGCGGTTGTCGTCGAGAGAACCGCCGAGAGGGAGACCATACTCACATCGAGGGATGTACCCCGGCGGTATCAATTTGACGTTGTGTGTGGGCCGAACACAACCAGGACCCGTCGCTGTCGGTGTGGGGTGACACGGGAGCGATAAGCGGTAGCACCGAGGCTCCTGGTGCGTGTTGATCTCGAGGGATCTGAGAGGCCCTCGGGGAGACGGGAGCGAGCGGAGACCGGGACGACCTCGAGGGGCCAGCGGCCAGAGGAGACAAGGGCACTCCTCAACAGATCGCGTCATTTTTCACCTCGCCATCACTACGTGAGGGCATGGTCGACGTCCTCGACAACAAACGCGCGGCAACGCGATTTCGGATTCTCGTCGAAATCGCCGAGCGCCAGCCCGCCGTCAGCCAGGGTGAGATCGCCGGGGAGGTCGGAGTGACGAGTCAGGCCGTCAGTGAGTACATTCGGGAACTCGTCGACGATGGATTCGTCGAGAAGGAGGGACGGTCTCGCTACCGCGTGACGAACGAGGGCGTCGACTGGCTCTTTCAGGCCGCCGCCGACGTTCGCCGGTTCGCCGATCACGTCACCGAGGACGTCCTGGGCGCGATGAGCGAGGACGCCGCCATCGCGACCGACACCCTCGAGATCGGCGACACCGTCTCGCTCACCCTCGAGAACGGCCTGCTCCACGCTAGCCCCGGTGGCGAGGGGCCCGCAACGGGCGTCGCCACGACCGACGCCGACGGTGGACAGGACGTCGGCGTCACGAGTTTTGAGGGCGTGATCGACCTCGAGCCAGGGTTCGTGACGGTCTGGCAGGTCCCACCGGTACGGGCCGGCGGCAGCGACGCCGCCGGCATGGATTCGATCGCTTCGGGGTGTGGGGCGACCGACCTCGTCCTGGCGACGGGCATCGAGGCCATCGTGACCCTCGAGCGGGCGGGCGTCGACCCGGCGACGACGTTCGCGGTGGGGAGTGTCGCTGCGCACGCTGCCGAACGTGGCCTCGACGTGGCCGTCGTCGCCACCACGGACGCTGTGGGTCGTGTGACCGACGTACTCCGTGACGGTGACGTGGCGTACGAGGTCCTCGAGGCGTAGGTGCGGTGTGACACGAACACGGGGCCACGGCTCAGGGCCGATGACTGACCCGTCACAACGCCGTCGCCTGATCACTCGGCGTGCTCTCGTACCGTCGCGTAGGCGTCCTGTACCTCACGGAACGCCGCCTTGGATCCGCCGTGGTCGGGGTGGGCCTGCTTGACCCGTTCGCGGTACGCCGAACGAACCTCCTCGAGGTCGGCGGTCGGGGAGACACCCAGCGCGTCGTGAGCCCACTCGAGGCGACGCCGTCGGTCGGTTACGGGTGGCTCGCCCTCGAGTTCGGGCACCTCGAAGGGCAACCGTTCGCCGAGATGGACGCCCGGCATCTCGTGTTCGGCGAGGATGACGTGGGTACCCGTGACGTTCTGGAGGCGAAAGAACTGATGGGCGTCGAAGGTGACCGCCACGTCACGTTCGGGCAGATAGAAGGCGACGCTGTCGTCTGTCCCTTCGAGGGGGTACTCCTCGGCGTAGCGTTCGCCGATATCCTGGAGGTACTGTCGAATCTCTCCGCGACGGCGACCCTCACTCGAGTAGGTACTCCCGGCCTCGGCGACCCGAGCTTGCGTGGGGAAGACGCGTTCACCGACGGCGAAGATGGCTGTCGCCACGACGGTGAACACCCCACCCAGCGCGAGGCCGGCGAGGACAGCAGGCGGAATGATCTCGAGAACGCTCGCTGGCACGGATTGGGGTAGGGACCCGAGTACAAAGAAGTGTTCGCTCTATCCTGTCGACTGGTTTGGGAGGGGCTCTCAGTATCGACCACGGCGGTTCGATCCTCGTGTTGACCGACGTTCTCGGGCGACCGCGGCTGGCACTCTGGAAGTGAACGGGGCACGCTCACCAGCCCCCCGAGGCGGGTGGTGTCGTCGTTTCACGAGGAGCACCAACTCGAGGGGTGAACCCTAACACGCAGTGGTGCCTACTGCCGACCCCACTCACCCGATGTATCGAAGGTCCTCGTCGCTTGGCACGTCCATTGCCTGCTGTTGGGCCTCCATCTGCTGAATCTTGCCGATGACCTCCTCCATCTCCTCGGCACGCTCGTCGAGCGTCTCGTAATCCAGGTCGAAGCCAAGCATCTCCTCGAGCACCTCCAGGACGGCACGAGCGCTCCTGGGGTCGACGAGGTAGCCACTGGTCTCACCCATGAGGCAGGTCGCCTCGAGGCCCCGGCGCTCGCCCAGTCCCAGCAGGAGTCCGGAGACGCCGACGATGCCGCCGGCGGGTTCGTCCTCGCGGAACTCGACGCCGGCGTCCTCGAGGGGTTCGATTCGATCCTCGTGGGTGACGGCCCCGAGGACGGCGTACTCGTCGATGAGTTCGCCTGTCGGGACGCCCCCGAGGGCGTACAGTTCGGTCGCACCGAACACCTCGGCGACGTCGAGAAACGCCTCGGTCAGTTCGTAGTGGCCCGCGTTCGTCTGAGCCTGGTGATCGCCGGTCAGCACGAGGATATCCCGGCCCGCCGGTGGGCTGATGGCGTGAACCTCGGCACAGGTCAGGCTGGTGACGCCGTCCTCGACGGTCACTTGCGGGGGAAACTCACGCGAGTAAAGCCGTCGCACCAGGGTGGCGTCGTCCGCGAACTCCTCGATGAGGTGGTCGGCGGCGAGTTTCCCGACGTGGCCGACGCCCGGAAGCCCCTCGATCAACACCGGTTCGGAGAGCTCGACCTCGGCGACTGCGTCGATATCCAGGTTGTCCATGGTCCAATCAGCGAACGCGACGGTTAAGAGCGCGTCGGTACTCCCCGTAGGGATCTTCGGGATCGAAGGGTGCCGGGGCGCTGTTGACAGCAGCCGCGCCACAGTCGGGACAGGAATCGGCAAGCGTGTACACCGGGCGCTCGTGGGCGTTCTCCCAGTCGGCACAGACGCGGATATCGGCTTTCATCGGTTGTCGTCTCGAATCGTCCGCAGTGAGGCGGCGATCGGCTTACTCGTCGTCGGTCCGTCGCTCCCGGTGGTACTCGCCATCGCCACCCTCGCCTTCGATGGCCTCGACGGCGCGCTGGGCACTCTCCTCGAGGGCGGCCTCGGCCGCCTTGTAGTTGGGTGCACGGACCTTGATTCGGTACTCTGGGGCACCGACGTACGTCACCTCGAGTTCGACGCCCTCTGGCACCTCGCCGTTACCTTCGGCGGCCTCGAGGGCGCTTTTGACGCCATCGACACCACTCGGTGAGGGGTTTTCGAGGTCGACGTAGCCGGTGACGTTCACGTAGGGGACCGAGACGTTTTCGCGGGCAGTTTCGACGATGGCTTCCCGGTCGGCCTCGGGCAGGTCGGTGTCCTCGAGGGCCTCGTGGCCGTGGATGGCGGCCTGCTTGAAGCCGTCGTAGAGGGTCCCGTACGCCGAGAGCAGTTCGTTCGCGATCGAGATGTACTCGTCGTCGTCGATATCCTCGCCGAAGGCGACCTCCATCCAGTTGTCGGCCTTCTGCTCGTTTTTCCACTCCTGGATCTTATCGGAGCGCTGGTGGTCGTTGACGTCCTTCAACGAGAGGTCGATCTGTTCGTGGGACTCGTCGACGTCCAGCACCTTGCAGACGGCGATCTGACCCTCGCGGACGTGGTCGCGGACGTTCTTGATCCAGCCGCTTGCGACCTCTGAGATGTGGATCAGGCCGCGTTTGTCCTGATACTCCTCGAGGTCGACGAAGACGCCGAAGTCCTCGATCTCGTCGATCTTGCCGACGACGAGTTCGCCGGGCTCGGGCCAGCCGCTGTACTTCATCGTGCTTCGACGGTGTCACCGGACTGCGTCCGGTTTGTCGTGGAGCGTTGCTCCACGCACTCGATGATTTCGTGGTCGATCTCGGCCTTGCCGCCGGTCGGGACGGCCAGGGTGGTGCCACAGACGGCACAGGCGACTTCCGTCGCAGCCTTGCCGAAGACGATCTGTTCGTTCTCACAGTCACTGCAGCGGACGTTGTAGTATGATCCTGCCATGATACTCACTCCTGGAACTCGAGGCGGCCGGCGCGCCATCCCTTGCGGAGGTGGGCCTTCCCACACTCGCCACAGCGGTACTTGAGGTCGGTCTTCTTCGTAGGTTTGTCACCGCTGGGGACCTTCGAGAACTTCCCGGAGTTTCCGATGCTCGAGAGCTGTCGGGCACGCTGACGGTCGGCGACCTTCTTCATGCCGGTCTGTCGGCCGGTTCGCACCTTCTCGACCTCGTGTTCGTAGTGGCCGTGGCAGTGCGGGCAGTACGTGTTGAATCGGCGTGGCATCTGCATGGGTACTCTTGGAGGGGGCTATGGCACCCCCGTTTAAAACCCGTTTGGTTCGGTTCGAAGCCGACCGCTCGCGGCTATTGGACACGCGCCCGCATCGTTGCCGATGCGTCACACACGTCCCGCAGATCACATCCGTCCCGGCGGCCCGTCGGCACGGCTTCCTCGGTGTCCTCGAGGGTGGAGACGGGATCCGCTGGTGCGTTTCCATGGATGACGACCTCGATCGTATTCGTAGCCGGCGGGCGTGCTGTAGACTTACTCGAGAGCCTCCAGACGGTTCACGCTCGTGGGAGCGACCGAACCGTGTGGAACCCGCGTCCACGCTGTTGTGTTGGGGGGGTCACATCCAGTGTGACCGACACGACACCCACGATCACCACTCCTCACCGAGCGCCGATTTCGCGCCGCCGTAGCCGCTTTCGGCGGTCCAGGTCCGGCCGCTGTCGACGTGTTCGACGGCGTAGTCGCCGCCACAGGCCCCACACCGGTAGGCTTCCGGCGTGGTCACCGGGCTGGAGGCGCGGTGGCGCGTCGCGGTCCAGTCACATCCGGCGTCGAGACAGCACAGTCGATACCGCGGCTCGCTGAACGACGGGCAGTGTCGCGGCGCATCGAGTTCGGCCGCTCGCTCGTGAAAGCGGTCGCCGTGGCCGGCCCACCCGAACTGCTGGTACTCCCAGGCGTGGACCAGCTCGTGGCGGACCACTGCGGCGAAGGTCTTCCACTCGTAAGCCTCGTAGGCTCGCCTCGAGAGTACGATGGTTGCTACCTCGCGCTCAGCGTCCCACCGACAGCAGCCGGCGCGTCGTTTGGCCCGTGCGGAGACGGCCCACTCGAGGTGCTCCCACTCGAGTGCTCGCCCGAGGTCGGTTTCAGCACACACCTCACGGGCGTGGATGCGAGCGCGGGCGAGGAGCTCGTCGTCGAGGGTCAGCGAGTCGGCGCTCGATGGCACGTGTTGGCTCGAGTGAGGCGGGCGGCTGAAGTAGGCGTTTCGGTGGTGGCCGCGTCGGCGCCACGCACCCTCAGCCTGGAACAGCCACTCGCCGATGCGTCACAACGCCTAAGTACTCTTGAAAGAACACTCTGATATGACTCAGAGAATATCAGAGCTACGGTCGCGGCCGGACACGGCCGAGGTCGTGGGCCGCCCGCGGACACTCACGGTCGGTCGAGATCGGCCGATTCGGATCAGCACGGGCCACCGCCTGCGCCACCACGACGGGAAGTGCTCGCGCCCCCACGGCCACAACTACGAGATCACCGTCGAACTCACGGGTGAACTCACCGCAGAGGGCTGGGTCGTCGACAAGGGCGAGGTCACCGCGATCATCGACGAGTGGGATCACATGTTTCTCCTCGAGGCGGGTGATCCCCTGATCGAGGCCTTCCAGGCGGCCGGTGACGGCGACGGCGTCGTCGTCCTCGACCATCCGCCAACTGCGGAGGTGATGGCCGTAGTCCTCGAGGAGCGCCTCCTGGCTCGGCTGGACGAGACCGTCACCGACGTCACGGTCTCGGTCGCGGAAACCGGCGAGCTCTGCACTGGAGGGATCTGAGTTCGATGCCGGTGACCGAGCACCCCGACGCTGGCCCGATCGGGCGCGGGGACGAGGCCACTGCTGGGGCCCCAGAGGACGCGCTCCCGATCAACGAACTGTTCTGCTCGCTGCAGGGGGAGGGTGTCCTCGCCGGAGTCCCCTCGGTGTTCGTCCGCACCAGTGGCTGCAACCTCCGGTGTTGGTTCTGTGACTCCTATCACACCTCCTGGGAGCCGACGCACGCGTGGATGAGCGTCGACGATATCATCGCAGAAATCGCCGCCCACGAGCAGGCTGACCACGTCGTGCTCACCGGCGGCGAACCGCTGATCCACGACGCGGTCGCACCGCTGCTCGAGGCCCTCGACGACCGCGGCTATCACCTCACCGTCGAGACCAACGGAACCATCGCTCGTGACCTGCCGATCGACCTCGCCTCGATCAGCCCGAAACTCTCGAGTTCGACGCCGAGTCCCGATCGGGGACCCACGGGCGGTGGCGGGTCGTCGGTCGATCGGGACGACGGCGACCGGGACCATACACTCGAGACCTGGGCCACCCACCACGAGGACGCGCGGATCGACCTCGAGGCGCTGGCCTCGCTGGTCGAGGCCGCCCCCTTCCAGTTGAAGTTCGTCGTCACGGGCGAGGACGACATGCCCGAGATTTGTGCCCTCCTCGAGCGCTTACGCGAGGTCACGTCGATCCCGATCCCCGACGACCGTGTCCTCCTGATGCCCGAGGGCGCGACCCGTGATGGGCTGGCCGACAGCCGTGCAGAGACGGCCGACCTGGCCCTCGAGTACGGCTTTCGGTACACGCCGCGATTGCACGTCGACCTGTGGAACGACGCGCCGAACACCTGATCTTCACCGATGCCAGCAGATAGATCCACCAACGACGACGCGGTCGATGAATCGCCACCAACTGCACCTGCACCTGCGGCTGCGTCTGCGTCCACGCACGGACCTGTCCACGAGCGCCGCCCAGACGGGGGTGTCACGGCGGACCCACCCGGTGCGGTCGTGCTCCTCTCTGGGGGAATGGACAGCGCGACCGCGGCCTACGAGGCCCGCAACCGGGGGTACGAGGTCTACGCCCTGCACACGTCCTATGGCCAGCGCACCGAGGATCGGGAGCTCGCGTGTGCCCGTGAGATTGCGTCAGCCGTTGGCGCCCAGGACTTCCTCCAGGTAGAAACGGGCCACCTCGCGGCCATCGGCGCCTCGAGTCTGACCGACGACGAGGTCGCAGTCGAGGATGCACCGACGCTCGAGGCTGGAGAGGGTGGGGGCGAGGGGGCGCTTCAGGGTGGCGTCGGCGACGGAAGCGCTCCCGCCGGGGACCCTGACGCGGACGACGCCGAGATCCCCACCACCTACGTCCCCTTCCGCAACGCGAATCTGCTCTCGATGGCGGTCTCCTACGCGGAAGCGAACGAGTGTTCGGCCGTCTTCATCGGCGCCCACGCCGAGGATTTCGCCGGCTATCCCGACTGCCGCCCTACGTTCTTCGAGGCCTTCGAGGCCGTCGTCGACGTCGGAACCAGACCCGAGACAGACATCGCCATCGAGGCCCCGTTCGTCGAGGTCTCGAAGACGGATATCGCCGCTCGCGGGATCGACCTCGCGGTCCCCTTCGAACACACGTGGTCCTGTTACCGTGCCTCGGCCCCCGCCTGTGGCACCTGTGACTCCTGTGCGCGTCGCCTCGAGGCGTTCCAGCGCGTCGGCGTGTGCGACCCGATCGCCTACGCGGAGCGACCGAGATACGCGGGCGAAAGCGACGACAGCCCCGACAGCAACGAAACCGGCGAGAGCGACGCGCCGTAACGAGCAATTCTCGGCGTCATCGGTACGATATTACGTTCGCCTCACCACTCCCCGACCATGCAGGTCACCATCACGCCCTCGAGCGTCGGAGGCGTCGCTCGTGCCCCACCGTCGAAGAGTTACACCCATCGCGCGATTCTGGCTGCGGGCTACGCCGATGGGGCGATCGTCGAGGCCGCCCTCTGGTCGGCCGACACGCGCGCCACCGCCCGTGCGGTCGAGGCTTTCGGTGGACGCGTCGACCGACGCGCAGACGGTCGCCTCGCAGTCGAGGGGGTCGACGGCGACCCCAACATCCCGGGGGACGTCATCGACTGTGCGAACAGCGGCACCACGATGCGATTGGTCACCGCAACCGCCGGTCTCGTCGACGGCACCACCGTCCTCACCGGCGACGGGTCGCTCCGGTCCAGACCACAGGGACCATTGCTCGAGGCGCTCGCCGACCTCGGGGCGACGGCGTTCAGCACCCGCGGAAACGGGCAGGCCCCCCTCGTCGTTACGGGTCCCATCACGGACACAGCCGTCTCGATCCCCGGTGACGTGTCCTCCCAGTACATCACGGCGCTCCTGATGGCGGGTGCGGTCACCGACGACGGGATCGATCTTACACTCGAGACCGAACTCAAATCGGCCCCCTACGTCGACATCACTCGCGAGGTGCTCGCGGACTACGGGGTCGAAACGGCGGCAACCGGAGACGGCTTTTCGGTCCCTGGGGGTCAAGCCTACGCTCCGGTCGACGGCACGTACCGCGTTCCAGGGGACTTCTCCTCGATTTCGTACCTCGTCGCGGCCGGCACGGTCGCTGGGGCCGACGGCGAGAGCGTGACGGTCCGGGGTGCCAGACCCAGCGCCCAGGGCGACGCCGCCATCCTCGATATCGTCGAGTCGATGGGCGGCGACCTCTCGTGGGACCGCGAGGCCGGCGAGATCGAGATTCGGGAGGCGTCCCTCGAGGGGACCACGGTCTCGGTGGCGGATACGCCCGACTTGCTGCCGACGATCGCCGCGCTCGGGGCGGTGGCAGACGGCGAGACGACGATTACGGACGCCGAACACGTTCGGTTCAAGGAGACCGATCGCGTGAGCGCGATGGCCGAAGAACTGGGGAAGCTGGGCGTCGAAACGACGGAAACGCGCGACAGCTTGACCGTCCACGGCGAGACATCGACGCTCGAGGGGGCGACGGTCGACGGCCGTGGTGACCACCGGATCGTGATGTCCCTGGCGGTCGCGGCGCTCGTGGCCGACGGCGAGACGACGATTCTGGGGGGCGAACACGTCGACGTCTCGTTCCCCAATTTCTTCGACGTGTGGGCCGACCTCGGGGTGGCCCTCGAGCGCGAGTAGCGTCCCGTTGCCGGACCGTGGTGGTCCGGGAGTCAGGGGTCGGGAATCGGGAGTGAAGAGTCGGGAATCAGGATTGAGCATTCCTCACCCTCTCGAAGGTGCCCCGACTTCCCGGGTGCCCACAGCGTGTTTGCGGTCGCGGCTGCTCGAGGGACTCTCCGCATACCGTCTGTTGTAGTAGCCACTGAACGTCATTGCACCCCTGATCGCCACCCGAGTCGGCGATCAGTGTCTAAATCGGTTCAATTGTTTCTATATGCCGGCCCTCGAGCGACGGTTCCCCAACTGACACCGCGTCACGCGTTTCCGCTCCGGGCTCACCCGCCTGCCCTTCCCCGAGTCGAACGGACTCGCGTGAGTTTCGCGAGCCCGTCTTCCCGGCCCTCTGGTGCGCCAGTTCTGTGTGTTCCGGTTCCGTGAAGTTCTGTGTGTTCCGGTTCCGTGATAGCCCAGCCCAGCCACGTGGCGCGCGCTGGCGAGCGGCTTCGCGGTGGGAGCCGGTCGCCGAAGTCGTGTGAGGGGCGAGCGAGCGCCGCGAGCGAGGCGGCTAGGGAGGATGAGGTTGTGGGCGGGATCGAGCGTGCCGGGGGCGTTCGGTGGCATCTTGCATATGTGGTTCACGAACCGACGTGAGGGGTGCACCACCAGTCTCGGCCATCGACACGGGAATCACTCGGTGGTGGATGTTCCGACGCAGATTAGCCCACCCCGCTGATGCCTGCTGACTGGCCGTCACCACGCACGCTCGAGCCAAAACTGAGGTCGACGGTTGGAACGGGACTAGACCACCAGTTCCCACAGGGGCCGGATGACGAAGAACAGCGACTGGTAGGCGATGTAGAGGAAGACGAACGTCGAGGCAAAGAGCGACGCTTTCGGGCGCTCGAGGGACATCTCCTGGCGGGCTTCGACCAATCGGGACTCGAACTCGAAGAAGTCGGTGAGCATGAGTCCCAGGGCGAGGACGGTGAAGACGACGCCACCGTGGACGTGAATCGTGATGTAGTAGAACCCACCGAGTACGATCAGGACGTTCGTGACGTCGAGGGCGACGCTCCGGGAGATCGCCTCCGCACCCTCCTCGCGAGCAGTCCGGACGTAGTTGCGATGGGCGAGTGCGCGCACGAGCAGATTGACGGTGACGAGTCCGAGCAGAACGAACTCGATGATGGCGACGCCACCGATGACCTCCTCGCCGAGGACGTCGATGGGGCCGAGCAGCGCTGGCGATAGCATACCTGAACCACGGTGATTCGACCATTAGAATTTTTCCAATGTGATCGGGGACGCTCGAGACCGATTCACGGCCGGTTACGGGCGGTCACGAGCAGTTACGAGCGGTCACGAGCGGTCACGAGCGGTTACGAGCGGTCACCAGCGCAGCTGGCGGTCACGAGGGTGCTCGATCGGCCGTGAACGTCACCGCCTCGGGCTCGAACCCCGCTGGTCCGCCCGAGAACGTCGGCGGTACACTCGAGCCACCTGATCGGCGCTCACTCGAGAGACGGGCCACACTGTGGCGTCTCGAGGATCGCCAGCGATCGCTCGTCGTCCACGCCGACCGTGATCTCGCCGCCGAGACCCACGGTCTCGAGGTGGCGGTCGTCAGCACAGACGGCCACCGGCCCCTCGTCACGCTCGACGGTCAGCCGCAGGTCGTCCTCGGGGAGCACCCAGTGACGGGTCTGGGTCACGAACGGGCCGACGGGCACGACGGCGAGGGCGCGCACGCTCGGGTCGAGGGACGGCCCACCAGCGGTGGCGGCGTAGCCGTGACTCCCCGCTGGCGTGGCGACGACCACGCCGTCGGCCCGAAACTGGGCCACCGGCTCCCCGCGACTCGAGAGGGCGTACTCGGAGATGTGCGCCGGTTCCTCGGTCACGAGGGTGGCGTCGAAGACGGCGAGCCCCGTCGTCGTGGGTCCCTCGACCGAGAGTCTGGGGCGGTGCTCGAGTCGGCAGGCCCCGCGCTCGCAGGCGGCGACCGCCGCCGGCAGTGCCTCGAGCGAGAGCGAGGGGAGGCCGGCGATATCGACGGGCAAGATCGGAGCGGGTGTCGACTCGAGGGCGGCGAGTGCCCGGAGAGCGTCCGCGCCGAGCGCCACGATCAGCCCGGGATCGGCCGTCTGGACCGACGCCGCGGTGCCGACGACCGTCCGGTGGGCCTCGGGTGGCCACTCCTCGGGGGTCACGGCGCTCGACGTCACCTCTGCTGTCACGACCCCGAGGGGGGCATTGCGCTCGAGGATCCACCCGTCGTCCATGCTCGGCAATTTCCGTGGCCAACCAAAAACGTGCGGTTCCGTCGATCGCACTGGCGGTTGCACCTGGTGGTCGCGGGTGCTGGGACACCACCGTGATTTATATCTCGTGTCTCAACCAGCCGCCACTCTCGGGTCTCGAGGCCCGAGTCCGTCGACCCGTCTCGAGTCCTCAGACCACCACTGTGGACCCTTGCGAGAACCCCGCTGAGGAGCCGGCCGCCGCTCAGAACCATTGCTACAGTATATGAAGTGTAACACTACGAAATCGATATCAACTACACGAGCTGGAGTGACCGCACAGCCTTCCCCAATGAACAGGGATTAGACCCAGCCGATACAACCGCCGGTATGAACACGACCGACGCCTTCGTCGGCCTCGAGTGCATCGAGTGCGGCGAGATTCACGACGCCGAAACCGCCACCCACCGCTGTCCCGACCCAGAGTGTGGCGGTATCCTCGACCCGACGTACGACTACGACGCGATCGATCTCGACCGGGCGACGCTGGCGGCCCGCCCGTTCGACTCGATGTGGCGCTACGAGGAACTGCTCCCGTTCACCCGCGAGTCGGCAGTCACGATGGACGAGGGGGCGACGCCGCTGGTCGAGTGCGACAACCTCGCCGACGAACTCGGTGTCGACCGCGTCGTGTTCAAGGACGAGGGTCGCAACCCGACAGGCACGTTCAAAGACCGCGGACAGACCGTGGCGATCACGGCGGCAGCCCACCACGGTGCGAGCGACGTCGCCCTCGCCTCCGCCGGGAACGCCGGCCAGGCCGCAGCCGCCTACGCGGGTCGCGCGGACCTCGAGGCCCACGTCTTTCTGCCCGCCAGGGCAGGATTCACAATGAAGGCGATGACGAACGTCCACGGCGGCGACCTCACCGTCGTCGGCGGTCGCATCGGCGACGCCGGAGCCGCCTACGACGACGCCATGGCCGAACACGACGACTGGTACTCGGTGAAGACCTTCGTCACGCCCTACCGCCACGAGGGCAAGAAGACGATGTACTACGAGATCCTCGAGCAACTCGACTGGGAGATTCCGGACGCCATCGTCTACCCGACGGGGGGTGGGGTCGGCATCGTGGGCATGTACAAGGCCGCCCAGGAGTTCGAGCAACTCGGGCTCGTCGACGGGATGCCCGGCTTTTACGCCGCCCAGGCGACCGGCTGTCAGCCCATCGTTGAGGCGTTCGAGGGGGGGCTCGACCGGCACAATCCGGTCGAGTATCCCGACACGATCTGTGGGGGCATCGAGATTCCCGATCCCGGCGCGAGTCCGTGGATCCTCGAGGCCCTGCGCGAGAGCGGGGGCGGCGCCGTGGCAACGGACGACGAGGCAATCCTCGAGGCGGCCATCGCCGTCGCGAAGGGCGAGGGTCTCGAGATGGCCCCGACGTGTGCGGCGGCCGCGAGCGGGGCCTGGGAACTCGGTGATCGCGGGGAGTTCGACGACGATGACACCGTCGTCATCCTGAATACGGGGACCGGAAACAAAGACGCTGACGTGTTGCGCAGTCACCTGATGGGCAAGGGCATTTGAGGGGCCGACCGTTCCCGGACCGTCGGGCCGGAGCAGGCAACGACCATGGACTGCAGGACGACCGGTCGCAGGATTGCAACCCCTCGCTCACTCGACTGCCAGCGAGTAAGCGATGATCGAGAAGCCAACGAGGACGAGCAGACTCTCGATCAAAATCCCGACCGCGAGTGACACCTCGAGCACCTCGAAGAGCAGGCCGGCGAGAGCCACCCCGAGGGTGGCGATCCCGAAACCGGCCGCGAGCAGACCTAAGGCACGACGTCTGGTGCGGCGGTAGGCCTTGAACGCGAAGAACGTGATCGCCCCGCCGAGGCCGAGGATCAACGTCTTGACGACGGCGATGGCGATCGTTACTTCCACCCCGCCAGCGATGGTGTGTGGGCTCATACGCCCTCGCGCACCTCCGACCAGAGATCGGCCAACCGTTCTTCCGTCGTCCGTTCGGGGCGATCGACCGTCGCCGAGAGCCTCCGGTCGTCGTCCAGGCCCAGCTGAATCTCGGTGAACGCCACGCGGTAGGTGCTGGCGTGGTGGCCATCCGGTCGAATCTCGGTCGATTCCTCGAGCAGCGTTGCCTCACTCAGCAACTCGAGTTTGCGGTACAGCGTCGACTGTGGGATGTCACAGTGGTCGGTGAGTTCTGCGGCAGTCATGGGTTCCTCGAGATGGCGAATAATGGTTCGGCAGTCGGGATCGTCGAGCGCGGAACAGATGGCCGCGGCATCGGGGGCAGTATCCGAATCGGACGATTCCCGGGCCATTCATCGAACCCTTAGGAGATGGGGAATAAAGACTCAGCGGTTGCCAAGCGGTGCCCTCATTGTATCCGAAACGAGCGTTCGAGGATGTAACCGACATTCGTGAGCGGACTGGTGCGTCGTGGGGACACAAGTGGGCGTTCAACCGTCTGTACGAGTCTGTCGAGTACAAAGCCGAAGACTACGGCATCACAGTTGAGCAGGTTGGCCCCGAGCACACATCGCGTCGTTGCTCGCAGTGTGGGTTCACGGATCCTGACAACTACGACGGCGAGGCGTTCGAGTGCTTGAAGTGCGAGTATGAAAACCACGCGGATTACAACGGGGCGAAGAACATCGGTTTGCGGTATCTCCGTCGCAACCAAACTGGCGGCGATGGAGGTGCACCCTTGGGCGTGCAGTTAAACGGCGGGACGGCGAGCGTGAACGGAGGCTATCTTTAGACAGCGAGAGAATCCCACCGTTTACGGTGGGCGTGAATCGCGTCGCTGGACGACACAATCAATCGTCGATGGTAGGCCGGATATTCCACGCTAATCCACACCATTAAGTAGAATTAGCTACATAGGCTATGTATGGCGGTTGAGGTCACGCGCACCTACGTTGGTTCCATCCAGAACCACCAACAGGTGTGCGATGGCCTCGACTCGCTCGGAGACTCCGCCTCGAAGATCTGGAACGTCGCACGCTGGACAGCCGACCGTATCTGGAACGCAACAGGCGAAATCCCAGATGAAGGGGCGCTGAAAGCGTATATGAAGAACCAAGCGTGCTGGAAAGACTTGAACGCACAATCCAGTCAGAAAGTCATCGAAGAACTTTCTGACGCTTTCCAGTCGTGGTTCGACCTGCGACAGAAAGACCCAGAGGCGAATCCACCCGGCTACCGCAAACACGGCGATACTCGACCCAAGAGTACGGTCACGTTCAAAGCAGACGGGTTCAAACACGACTCCGAGAACAACCGCGTCCGACTCTCGAAAGGCTCGAACCTCAAAGAAAACTGGTCGGACTTCA
>LKND01000084.1 GCA_001564275.1 Natrialbaceae archaeon Tc-Br11_E2g14
AGCACGATCAGCGGCAGGATGGCGGGTGAGACGACACCCGCAGCGACCCCTGCGACGTAGTCGCCGGTGCCGAGGTCGCTCGCGACGGCACTGATCGACCAGGCCAACACGAGGATCGTGACCGCCGTCACCATCAGTTCGAACCCATCGAGGACGGTGCTGACGCCTCGATCGAGATCGAACAACCCGTAGCCGAGCCCCATGAGGATGGCCGTCATGACCATCCCGAAGGAGCCCCAGACGAGCGCGCCAGCCCAGTCCGCCTCGCCAGCGACTCCCTCCGCAAACGCCCCAATGGAGTGTGCCAGGAGTTCGCCGACACTCTCGAGTTCGGCCGCCTGTGCACCGGTCCAGATGGCTCCGGCAACGGTGACGATAATCAAGACGACGATGGGAACAAAGAACGTCCGAAGCATGGGTCGATCCATGACCGGTTCACCGAGCTGGGCCTCGACCTGTTGGAGCGGAATAGCGTCCTCCCGGGTGACCTTCCCGGTGGTGCGCGATCGGTGTTCCGCGTCGAGCATTTCCCCGTAGTCACGCCCGAGAAGACGACGATACCCACCATGACGATCGCAAGCAGGGCGTACGCATTGTACGGAATCGAGTGGAGGTAGCTTCCGAAGACGCTCGGGGCATCCACGCCGTTTGCGGCCTCGATCTCGTCGAACCCCTCTCGAACCATCGAAAGCTGGAACGCGACCGAACTGGAGATCCCGATGGTGGCGACGGGGGCGGCCGTCGAGTCGACGATGTAGGAGAGCTTCTCCCGTGAGATCCGAAGCCGATCGGAGAGTTCCCGCATGGTTGAGCCCACGATGGCGGTGTTGGCGTAGTCGTCGATAAAGAGCACCATCCCGAGCAGCCAAGTCGTCGCGTTCGTGGAGCGCTGGGTCTCGAGACGGTCGGCGGCCCAGTTGCTGACGGCCATCGCTCCACCGAGTCGCCTGATGAGAGCGACCCCTGACCCCAACAGGAGGGTGAAAACGAGGATCTGGGCGTGAAAGACGTCGGCGATGGAGCCGGTGATCCAGTCGAACGTCTGGACGCTACCGAGACTGCCGCTGGCGATCACCCCACCAGCCCACACGCCCAGAAACAGCGAGAGGATGGGGCGGCGAGTGGCGATGGCGAGGAGGATAGCCAGCATCGGCGGGACGAGTGACAGGGCACCGAAGTCAGAGATAGCCACCCCATGACACCCAGTCATACAGCGCTTCCCGTGTAGTGGGTGATTGCCGTCGGTGCGAGGGGATGTAATCACTCCACGACGGCGTATGCGTGATGTGGCCCACCGGCACAGCCGCTCGACGGTGATCCTCGAGTCACACGAGCGGCCGCCGCCCCACAGATTCGCCGATCACTCGAGGCCGACGAACCACACCCAGGCCGCGACACTGAGAGCGTAAACGCTGGCGAGCGGGAGTGCCGTCCGATTGGGATCGACACCGAACCCGTCTGCCAGCAGCAAGGCCACGAGACCGACCAAGGCGAGCAGACCTGCAGTCACCCGCTGGTCGGCCTCGAGGCCGACCTGTCTCGCGCCCGCCCAGACGAGGGCAAGGGCGTAGCAGAGCCCGCCGAGTGGCCAGTACTGAAAATACGCCGGTGTCGGCCCCGGCTGTGAGAAAAACGCCGTGATTGGCGTTGCGTTGCCGGTTTCCAGCAGGACCGTTCCCCATGGGAACAGCAGCGTCGTTCCACTCGTCCGAATCACGACCCAGGGAACCGCGCCGACCGAGAGCAGGGCCAGCCAGGTGATCGAGACCCGGTGTCTACGATGCCACGGGGTTCCGTCGACGTCGGTCCCATAGGTCGCCATGTCCGAACCACGGCCCCGGCAGGGAAGAGCGCACCGACGCGGACCGACGGGTTCGACCGTTCAGGGGTCGTCGTTACGTGCCGTAGAGCGTCGACCCCGATTCGGTTTCCGGGGGTGAATTGTCACAGCGCCCCCAGCAAAGGTGGTGGCAACGCGATTGTGCACGGGTGTCTTCGCACGAGGCGTGCAATCGATACCGTCCTCATCTGGGTAGGAGTCATGGCCCATTGGCCGACGAAATCAAGGATTGGGAACACGAAGAAACGGGGGAAATCGTCAATGATCGATCATTGGATAACCGGAACGTACATAACGTTTGGATGGGTTGTTTATAACAGAAGGCAAAAGGTTTATATTCCTTTCGCCCTTACCGATAGTTAGCTGAGGTTTCCCGGTGTTCTTTATGGCACCCCCCACCCGGGAGCCTTGAGTAACCAACCCAGATTCACCATGACTGACACACAGATTCGAACCTACAGTGGCGAAACGCGACGAGAACAGGAGACAGAGGCGAGCGAAGACGAACAGTGCCCGGAGTGCAGCGGTCGGCTCATCTCGGACACCGAACACGCCGAAACCGTCTGTTCGGAGTGTGGCCTCGTCGTCGAGGAAGACGAGATCGACCGCGGCCCGGAGTGGCGAGCGTTCGACTCGGCCGAGAAGGACCAGAAGTCCCGCGTGGGCGCGCCGACAACCAACATGATGCACGACCAGGGCCTGTCGACCAACATCGGCTGGCAGGACAAAGATGCCTACGGTCGCGCTCTCTCGAGCCGACAGCGCCAGAAGATGCAACGCCTGCGCACCTGGAACGAGCGGTTCCGGACCCGCGACAGCAAAGAGCGAAACCTCAAGCAGGCCCTCGGCGAGATCGACCGCATGGCCTCGGCCCTCGGTCTCCCGGAGAACGTCCGTGAGACCGCGAGCGTCATCTACCGCCGGGCCCTCGACGAGGACCTCCTGCCGGGCCGTTCGATCGAAGGCGTCGCCACCTCGGCGCTGTACGCCGCGGCCCGACAGGCGGGTACCCCGCGCAGCCTCGACGAGATCGCTGCCGTCAGCCGCGTCGAACGGATGGAACTGACCCGAACCTACCGCTACATCGTCCGCCAGCTCAACCTCGAGATCAAACCCGCAGACCCTGAGAGCTACGTCCCCCGGTTCATCAGCGATCTCGATCTCTCAGACGAGACCGAGCGCCGAGCCCGGGACCTGCTCGAGTCGGCCCGTCAGGACGGAGTCCACAGCGGCAAGTCGCCGGTCGGCCTCGCGGCCGCCTCGGTGTACGCCGCCGCCCTGCTGACCAACGAGAAGGTCACCCAGAACGACGTCAGCGAGGTGGCCAACATCTCCGAGGTGACCATCCGCAACCGCTACAAGGAACTGCTGGAATCGGCCGACACGATGGCCGTCTAGAGCCGGTTGAGGGTGGATCGACCGGCGCGTGGGTAGTCCCGATCGGTGCGAGGGAACGTTTTTGACCCTGGCTGTGTATGTCAATGCCATGGTCGAAGCGACCGTCCAACTGTTGTGCCCCGAGTGTGTGAAAGAGTGGCAAGTTACCCCGAACGAACTTCCCGAGTCGACGCACATGTTTCACTGCCCGAACTGCCACGCCTCTCGGCGGCTGTCGGAGTTCATGCGGACAGACCGCGACCTCCAAACGTTGAAACAACTCGGGTAGCGATTTCCGGGCACGCGCTCGGATACGACATCAAAATATCCCTGCCTGTGAGAGTGCGCTCGTGAGCAGATCGAGATCGGCCACACTCGCCACCTCGGCATCGATGAAGCGACTCCCGGTCATCGTGATGTCGATCGGACCGTCGGCGACTGCGGGGCGTGACCAGGGCTCGAACGGCCAATTTCTCTCCGTTTTCAGTGAGAAACGAGCAATTACCGGCGGTCAATGAGGGCGTAGGCGGTCCCTGTCGGGCGGATCTGTTACAACTGTATCGATCCCCAGACGGTCTCTACAGCCGGTATGAACCCGTTTCTCGCACAGTTGCATGTTAACGCGACTCAGGATAATAATATAACCCTGCAGTGGGTAGCAGTGGTTGCTTATGAAGAAACAAGAGCTCATTCACCTGCACGGCCTTCTTGCAGAAGTATCCTCTCAGTGCGCAAGCTGGAGCGACTGTGACATTTCCCTCGAGGAATACGAGGCACTCGGGGTACGACCGACATCGATCCACAAGTCAAAGACCGATCACAAGGCCGCTGTTTTTGCACTCGCAGGAGGAATCACGACCCCGATGCGTGAGGCAGAAGCCGAAGCAGTCGCCGCTACTGCCGACTGAGTTCTCCGAAACGGACGGACGCCCCACACGACGCCCCAGAGTGACAACGATCTCCCTCGAGCCAACATCCCGACGTCCCGTCACGCGGTAGCAGGACAATAACCGAGCCGGCAGTGACGACTATTCGAGTTGATTCCCGGGAGAACCCTTCTCAGGCACTCACAGACGGAGGCTTCGCCGCGCTCACTCGAGTAAATCCTCGAACTCGGGGAGCACGTCGTCGTCTTGCTCCCCGGGCTGGTCACGTTCGGAATCAGCCGTCGACGCCGCTGTGGGCTCATCCTCCGTCGGCGTCGTCCCCTCGTCATCCGCATCCGACGACACTGTCTCGTCGTCCGATCCGTCCTCGTCATCATCCGTTTCGATGACTTCGACTGTCAGGACCTCGAGGGGGATGTTCTCGAGGCGTTGACCGATCTCCTTGCGAGCGATTCGGGAGGCGTGTTCCTCGCGCTCGACGTTGAACACCGTCATCTCGAGTTCGAGAGCGACGAGGGCCTCGTCGGCAGCGATGAACGCGGGGGGAAGTTCCTCGCCACCGGGCGAGGTGCGCTCACCCATATTGATCTCGACGTAGTTCAAATCAGGGTTCAGCATATTGCCGGTCTTCGAGATGGCGATCCGGATCGCCTCGTCCTCCGTCTCGACGTCGAACACCGGCACGGCAGCTTCGACGACGACCCTGCAGTGCATGTATAGGTATTGTATCGCATATGGTATGAAGGTTCGCCTGCCCAACGAATCGACCCGGAACGTGCGGGCGGTTTCACGGACGAGTCCGAAACCTCCATACGGACGCCCGCCAACCCACACCCGATGGAACGCGGGACGATTCCGGCCAGTGGCCTCGTCGGAGGGATTGACCTTTACCGAACCCTCGAGAGCGGACAGAGCTATCTGTGGTCTCGGAGCGATGGCGACATGTACACCGGCGAGCCGAATCCCAAAGCCTGGTACCGAACCGTCGTCGACGGCGTGCCCGTAGCGGTGCGCCAGCCAGACGGAGCGCCAGACGGCGACCTCGAGTGGCGGTCGACGACCGACGCCGTCCCCTACCTGCGACGACTGCTCCGTCTCGAGGACGACCTCGCAGCCATCGCCGCCGACGCACCCGAGGACCCCCTGCTACGGGAGGCCTACGCGGCCCACGACGGGATGCGACTCGTCGAGGATCCGCCGTTCGCCACGACGATATCGTTCATCTGTTCGGCTCAGATGCGTGTCGGCCGAATCCACGACATGGTGTCGACGCTCGCACGCACCTACGGCGACACCCACGAACTGGGCGATGCGACAGTGCACGCCTTTCCGAGTCCGGACCGCTTGGCCCCAGCGAGCGAAGCCGAACTCCGAGAGCACCGACTGGGATATCGAGCACCCTACGTCCAGCGGACCGCCGAGATGGTCGCGACGGGCGAGGCCCACCCCGCCGAGGCTCGGGCTCTCGAGTACGAAGCGGCCAGATCGCACCTGACCCAGTTCGTCGGCGTCGGTGAGAAAGTCGCTGACTGCATCCTGCTTTTCTCACTGGGGTTCGACCAGGCGGTCCCACTCGACACCTGGATTCGGACCGCCATCGCAACGTACTATCCCGACTGCGACCGTGGGAACTACGCCGAGACCTCGGAAGCGATCCGCGACCGCCTGGGCGGACGGTACGCCGGTTACGCCCAAACGTACCTGTTTCACCACCTCCGTACTGGGGCAGTCAACGACTGACCGACACCGAACAATCCCGGTTAGCGACGAGTCGGGGCCTCGTTGATGCCACTGAGTTGAGCCACCGGCTCTTGGGAGTGGGGCGCCGGAACAGATAGCGAGCACTCGAGGTCGGCCACGACGGTTACGCTGGCTCGAGTGCCAGCCCCCGAACGCTCGCGTGCTCGCTGGTGGCGGACGCATCGCCATCGCCAGCCCCGTCAGAACCGTTGGTATCCGCGGCGACGTCGGCATCAGTCTCCTCGATGACGTACTGCTGCCCGAGCATCGGATCGAGCAACGCTTCGACTGCCGCGTGGTCGTCCTCGAGGATGGGGACATCGTCGACGTCGGGTTCGGACAGGAGGTTGCCAACGTGACCCTCGAGATCGGTCTCGAGGTGATCCCCATCGTTTCGCTCGAGGAGATCCTTCTGGGTGGTTCGCTCACCACCGTTCGTGGCCACGAGCTGGATGTTCTGGATGGCCGGGGAGTCCGACGTGCGGAAACTGTAGACGTGATCGAAGGGTTCGTTCATCGTGGCGTACTGTGCCCGGTAGAACGCCGAGGCAGATCCCGAGGGAGCCGAGATGACGTTCGCCTGTAACACGCCGTCGTCGGCCAGGCGCTCCTCGGCGAGTGTCATGAACTCCACGGTGGTCAGTTCGAAGGGGACCTGATCGCGCTTGAACGCATCCAGTACGATCACGTCGTACTCCTCGTCGGTCTCCTGAAGGAACTGGCGACCCGGCTCGGTGTAGGCACGAAGGCTGTCGGACTGCTCGAGGCCGAAGTGTGCTTCCGCGGCCGCGGTCACTTCGGGGTCGATCTCGACGACGTCGATCTCGACGTCGTAGGTATCCTCGAAGTCCTGGGGGCCGGTGTAGCCGCCCCCGCCGATGAACAGTACCCGGTCGACGTCCTCGGGGTTCTCGTGGAGCAACATCCCCAGGTGGAAGTACTCGGTGTAGGCGAAGACGTGTCTCTCTGGGTCCGAGCGGTCGATCGCACTGTGGCGTGCGCCGTCGAGGTACATCGTTCGCTCGTCGCCGTCGTCGATCACCTCGAGTTGTTGGTGGGGTGTCTGGGTTTCGTAGACGACGTCGCCGCGGGGGTCGAGTCCGAGAGAGGCGCTGCTCGTCGCGGCGAAGAGCACGAGCGTCACGGCGAGGACGGCGACGGCCGTTCGCCGGGATGGTCGAGGGAAGTCGAGCACGAGGGCCGTGGCGACGAGCGAGAGGCCGAACAGCAACCCGATGCCGTCGACGGAGAGTGTCGGAATGAGGACGAACGTCGTCGCCCCGGCACCCAGAATGCTCCCGATGGTGCCCAGCGCGTAAACGTGGCCCGAGGCCTCGCCAACGCTTTGCTTCGCGGAGAGTTCGGCGGCGTAGGGACTGATGAACCCCAGGAGGTACGTCGGTGGTCCGAACAGGACGATGACCGCCGGCAATGACGCGTACTGCGCCGGGAGGGGGATCGTCGAGGTGTAGAGCAAGAGCATATCGTTCGCGTAGATGACGACGGCGATGTAGACTGCCGTCGCGAGCAGGATCAGGCGCATCTGCCGGTTCGACGCCGTCGCTGCGAGTTTGCCACCCTGCCAGTAGCCGAGACTCAACGCGGCGAGAAAGACCGTCAACAGGCCACCGACCGTGTAGATATGGCTCCCAAACTGGGGCGCGACGATCCGCAAGGCGAGTATCTCGAGGCCCATGCTCGTGATCCCGGCGACGAACACCGCCACCTCGGGCTTCGAGAGGCGATAGGGCTCGAGTGCTCGCGCGGGTTCCATTGGTCCCTTTGAGTCGGTCCTCCCGTGAGTACCTGTTGCATTTCGTCGATCGGTTCCATGGGACGCTACCCCCGTCACCCTCCCGCTCCCGGCTCGCGGAGGGACGCCAATGCCCGTCTGTCCCCGCGTTATGGGGCCTTGAAGTTATGAACCGGCTCGAGGCGATCGACGACCGTTGCCGTTGGGTCGATGGCCGCCTCGATTCGCTCGCTGTCCTTGTACGCACCGGGGGCCTCATCGACCGGCAGCACGCTCGCCTCAACCCCGCCATCGGCCAGACTGGCGGCCATCGTTGCCGCATCGAATCGGTCGTGGGCTGCCGCTCGGCTCATCGTCCGACCAGCCCCGTGACAGACCGAGTAGTGCCACTCGGGGTTCGAACGACCCTCACAGATAAGCGTGCCGTCGACCATGTTAAATGGCACCACTGCGCGTTCGCCCTCGTAGGCACGGGTGGCCCCCTTTCGGATGATGCCGTCCCGAAAGTCCACGTAGTTGTGCGTCGACTCGATCCGGTCACGAATCGTCACTCCGAGGACATCCGCCACCGCGGCCACCATCTCGCGACGGCTCTCGGCGGCGTAGTGCTGGCAGAACACCATGTCGATCAGGTAGCCCGCCGCCTCCGCCCCCTCGAGGTAATCCAGGTCGTTTCCCGCGACGTCGTCGGGGTTCGGCACGGCCGCCTTCAGGTCGTCGCTGATCGCCTCGATCCGGCTGGGGTCGGTCTCGAGGTAGTCGGCTTTCAGCGCCGCGAAGTCGACGAAGTCCTGCCCCTTGCCGCCCTGGAGCCACTCGAGTAGGTCGTCGTCACTCACGGTCTCGAGGTCGAAGGCGAGGTACTCGGGGTACTCGCCGAGGGTGTCTCGGGCGTCCGCGAGGCTGTCGTCACGAAGGCGTGAGGCCCGCTCCTGCCAGTAATCGGCCGTGTTCGCCCCCAGGCCCCGGCTGCCGGAGTGGACGACGACCCAGTGGTCACCCGTCTTGGCGCTGTGGGCGATCTCGATGAAGTGATTGCCCGCCCCGAGCGTCCCGACGCTCTCGATGGCCTGGCGGACGCCGAAGTACGAACTCTGCTGGCCCGCCCGCTCGGTACAGAGCGTCTCGAAGTACTCGAGGTCGTAGCCGCCGTCCTCGAGGAACGTCTCGAGTTCGGGGACCAGCGAGGGGTGGGCCACTTCGAGAAAGCCCGCGAGCGTCCCGGTGGCCTCGGCCCACGGGAACTCCTCGGCGACGTGGTAGAACGTTCGTTCTGGGGCCTCGAGCCCGTCCGGGCCAAAGCCCATCGGGATCCGGGCACGGACGGCATCGTCGAGGGTCGCCCCCTCGAGAGGGAGAACTGGGCCCAGGTTCGCAGCCGCCATGCCACAGCCGATGTCGACGCCGACGACGTTCGGCACGACGCGCTCGCCGAGGGGCATGGTGAAGCCGACGACGCTTCCCTTTCCGGGGTGGGCGTCCGGCATGATACGGACCGGGTTCCTGAACGCCTCGTGATCCACCATAGTCCGGATCTGCTCGAGGCACCCCGACTCGACGAGGGCGTCTGCTCCGGCGTGTTCGTCCCCGACGCCGACCACGTGGGCGGTCGTCGACTCGCCCTCGATCTCGATCATGACCGGTCGTTGGGGGTGGCGAACTATAAGCACACGGCGACGGGATTGCGGCCAGCCATCGCTCGGGGTGACCAGCCACGAAGCACCGGATCGATTGGCGAGTCCCTGTAACAGTCCCGCTGAACCGATCCGATCGATCAATCCCGATCGATAGCACGACGGACCAGCCAGAAGAGCGCGGCCGCGACACACACCAAATCTCGAGACAGCGGCCGTCGTTGCCACCGCCACAACCCCCTTTTTACCGGACTCCCAACACCGTCACGTGACCAGCGTGACCGTCAGCGCCGGAGCACGGCTCCACTTCGGCTTTCAAAACCTGTCGCTCGCCCGAGAGCGCCTCTACGGCGGCATCGGCGTCGGCCTCGAGCGTCCCCGTGTCGAGGTGACGGTCACTCCAGACGACGACGTCGTGGCCGACGATCCGCTCGTCGCCGCGTACGCCGAACGCGCCTGTGCGGCTCTCGAGGTGCCGGGGGTTTCGGTCACCGTCGATCGACGGCTCCCCCGTCACGTCGGGCTCGGGAGTGGGACCCAGCTCGCCCTCGCAGTGTTGCAGGCGACCGCAGCGACCCACGGCGTGGATGTGAGCGTGCGCGAGCAGGCCCCGGCGCTGGGTCGAGCAGGCCGGAGCGGCATCGGTGTCGCCACGTTCGAATCGGGCGGCTTCGTCGCCGACGCGGGCCATCCGACGGGTCGATTCACCACCGATCCACCTGCCGAGGGAGACTGGACCGTCCCACCCGTCGTGACGAGACACGACCTCCCCGAGGACTGGCGCTTCCTGGTGGTGATTCCCGCAATCGATCCCGGCCGGAGCGGCGACGACGAGGACGACAGCATTCGCCGGGTGATCGAGGCGGCAGACCCACACATCGCTGACGACATCGCCGGCCTCCTGACGAGACGACTCTTGCCCGCGGCAGCCGAGGGTCGCCTCGAGGCCTTCGGTGAGGCGATCGCCGCCATTGGGCACAAAAACGGCGCGTGGTACACCGACGTCCAGGGTGGTGTGTTTCGACCCCCGGCGGGCGAACTGGTCGACACCCTCTCGGCGTCACCAGTCGTGACCGGCGTCGGTCAGTCGTCGTGGGGGCCAACCGTTTACGGCGTGACAGACGTCGACCACGCGGACGAAGCCGTCGGCGCGGCCGAGTCCGCCCTGGAGTCGGCCGGCATCGCGGGGTCGGTCCAGCTCTCGCGGGCGGCGAGTGACGGGGCTCGAGTCGAGCCCTGATGAACCGCCGGTATCGCCCGACAGGTGACAGTCCTCCCGTCGGCCAGCCGCACTCGAAACTGGTTTCCACCCGCTCGCCCAACCGTGGGCATGCTCACATTCATCGGCCTCGGCCTCTACGACGAACGGTCGATCACCGTCGAGGGTCGAGACGCCCTGCAGGGCGCCGATCGCGTCTTCGCGGAGTTTTATACGAGCGAGCTCATCGGCACCACGGTCACCGATCTCGAGGTCCACCACGACCTCGAGATCGAAGTGCGTGACCGGGCCGGCGTCGAACGAGAACCCGAGGAGATCCTCGCGGCCGCCGAGGAAAGCGACGTGGCCTTCCTCACGGCCGGCGACACCATGATCTCGACGACGCACGTCGACCTGCGCCTCCGGGCCCACGAACGTGGCATCGACACGCGGGTGATCCACGGCGTGACTGCCCAGACGGCGACCAGTTCCCTCACCGGGCTCCAGAACTACCGTTTCGGGAAGGCGACCACACTCCCGTTCCCCTACGCCCACGGGGCCGACGGCCTGCCCGCGAGCGTCACCGACACCATCGACGCCAATCGCCAGGCGAACTGTCATACGGTCGTCTATCTCGACATCAAAGTCGACGGCGGCGAGCACGCGGACCGCTCCGGCGACGACGAGGCGTATGGCACCTACATGACCGCGGACGTCGGTGCCGAACTGCTCGCCGAGACCTATCCGAGCCTCGTGGGGGTCGCCGTCGCTCGCGCAGGCAGCCCGGAGCCACTCGTCGAGGCCGCGCCGATGCAGGAACTCGCGACGCGGGACTTCGGTGAGCCGCTGCATCTCCTCGTGGTGCCGGGGCCGCTACACCTCCTCGAGGCCGATGCCCTCTGTGCACTCGCCGATGCAGACCGGGCTGCTCTCGAAATCGTGTGAGCGGGCCATCGAGCCAGACTGTTGGCGACGGTCGACCGCCATGATATCGGTACAGGCCGTCGAGTGGCACACCCTTCTCAAAGTCGGTCGACGATCGCGGCCGTCACCTCGTCGGTCGTCGCCGAACCACCCAGATCCGCCGTTCGTGGTCCAGCTTCGAGGACGGCTTCGGTCGCCGTCTGGACCGATTCGGCCTCCGCATCGTACCCGAGGAACTCGAGGAGCATCGCTCCCGAGAGGATGGCCGCCGACGGGTTGGCGACCCCTTCACCGGCGATGTCCGGTGCGGTGCCGTGGACGGGTTCGAACAGGCCGCGTTCGGCCCCGAGGTTCGCGCTTGGCAGCAATCCGAGGCCACCGACCAGGCCGGCCGCGAGGTCCGACAAGACGTCGCCGGCGAGGTTCGGGCAGACGACGACGTCGAACTGTGTCGGATCGAGACAGACGTGCGTGGCGAAGGCGTCCATCAGCACCTCCTCGGTCTCGACGCCCCGACCGTCGGCAACGTCGACGACCGCGTCCCTGAATCTGCCGTCCGTCTCGCGCATCACGTTCGCTTTGTGTGCAACGGTGAACGACTCGATACCGCGGTCTTCGACGTATTCGCAGGCGAACCGGCCGAGTTGGCGCGAGGCCGAGTCGGTCACGACCCGTGTGAGTGTCGAGAGATCCTCGCTCAACCGATCCTCGTGGCCGGCGTAGACACCCTCAGTATTTTCCCGCAGGAAGACCAGGTCCGTCTCGGGTCGAAGCGCGTCGACTCCCGGGTAGGCCCGGGCCGGCCGAACGTTCACGAACGAATCGACGGCCTCTCGAAGCGGCAGGATGACGTCAGCAGCCGTTTTCCCAGCTGCCCCAAACAGGGTCGCGTCCGCCGACGCCGCGAGGGCATACGTTTCCTGGGGCAACGCCTCACCGGTTTCGGCGGCTGTCTCGTCGCCGGCATCTGCGGTGACGAACTCGAAGTCGAGGTCCAACGCCTCGAGTACTTCGAGGGCTGCCGGCGTCACCTCCTGGCCGATCCCGTCGCCCGGAATGACGGCGATTTCATGGCTCATGTGTGCACTCTCGAGCGCCGTCAAAAGAGGGTGTCGGTGGTGACACTCCATGCCACGCCCGGGAGAGAGCCACTATAGTAGCCACTGAACGTCATTGCACATCTGATCGCCAGACGAGTCGGCGATCAGTGAGTCAATCGTTTCGGTTGTGACTATAGGAGTCGTTGGCAATATGACCAAGGTTTATACTCAAATCCGCACCAATTGTGCCCGGAACGCCAATGTACGCGTTCCGACTCCAGTAAAGAAAATCGAATTGCCAACAACTGATAGGGAGGCCTGGCGAGTCAGCCAGTCAATCGGTCAATCGGCCGTCGGACCGCCCTGGAGAACCCAAAACGGTCACAACGATTAAGACCTATCAGGGAGAGGTCATGGTATTGAATGGCCGAATCGTCCAGCGACCTGATTCGTGGCGACGCCGAGCAGCCGGCGAATCACGCCGACGCTGACTTCCTCGACCGGACACTCGAGTCCCTGAAAGAGGACGGGTGTAACATCCTCGTGACCGGTTCGGTCGCCCCGGAAGTGTCCTTTCACGCCACCAGGAATCTCTTCGGCGTTGACGGCAGTGAGCATCCGCGCCAGCGCATCATCGCCTGTACTGACCTCCACCCCCCGGGCAACCACTACCTCTGGACTGGCTACGAGGAGACCCCCGAACTGGTGTCTTCGGCCGGTCTCGAGCGTGGCCTCTCTACGATGGACGGACCCACGCCCGACGGCATCACCACCTCGCCAAGCGGATGGATCGGCTCCTTCCAGCGCTCGATCTGTGAGGCGATCGGCGACGCCGACGCCGCCGCCGACGACCTCGAGCCGGCACAGTTGCGACTATCGGTGATGACCTTACGACCCGTCATCGAACGCGTCGACTACCGCGAGGCCGACCGGTTCCTGCGTGTCATCACGAACCTCGTCGACGGCGTCTCGGGGATGGCCCACTACCACCTCCCAGCCGAGCCGGACTCCGAACTCGTCACCCGCCACGCCGATCACTTCGACGTACAAGTCGAACTCAGGAATCGCGACGGCGTCCCGGCCGAGAGTCGGTGGCACTTCGCCGACAGCGACCGAGTCACCACCTGGCACACGCTCTAATCACCCATGTCAACGACGTTCAAACACCCCGAAATACGCGGCGCGGACGAACGCCTCGAGCTATGGGATCCGATCGAGCGCTCGACGATGGGCTTTACCCTCCCCGACAGCGTGACACTCGAGCCAGCGAGTCCCGACCAGTTTCACTTCCCGGTCGAGACCGCTGTTCGATTCGAAACCAGTCACCTCGAGTGTGACGGTCGCCACGACGTCCACGTCTGGACGGGCGAGGGCGAGTTCGTCGCCGAATCGACTAACGGCGAGCCGCTGTTTTGTCCCCCAGGACGCTACTGCTTCGACCTCACGGGCCCGATCAAGACGTACTTCCAGGTCGAGGGGGCCCTCCGTATCCGCTCGGATGGGGACCGAACGATCGTCGATTTCGGTGGCCCGACCGAGCTCACCCTCGGCATCCGCTCGTTCCACGACCATCCGGCGGGGACGATCCCGGTCGAGGACACCCCCTACGCGCTCCTCGAGGCGATTCCGTTTCTCGCCACGTCGCTGAAGACGCTCTCGCCCGAGCGGTCGTTCCCCTCGATGCGCGGGCACCCGCCACGGCTGGTGTCGGCCTCCCGAGTGGGCGATGACGGCCCAATCGAGGACGTCACGGCGACCCTCGAGAAACCCGACACGGGCTTACACCTCGAGGTGCCCCCGACCTATCGATCGCTGTACCCCGCGACACCCCTCGCGTTCTACCTCGGAGCGGACGTGCTGCCGAGTCGCGAACCCAGACTGCGGACGCCGACCCAGCAGGTTCCGTTCGATCGGTTCGCCGGGGATTACGACACGGCCGTCTCCCGGCTCCTCCAGCACGTCTTCTTCATGGACTGTCTCACGCGGACGGAGGGCTACTTCCAGGTGCCCCTCCACGAGCGCGAGCAGTTCGAGTACGCACTGGCAGGTGCCGAGGCGGGGCCGGACGAACTCGACTTCGCCGAACTGTACGATCTCCCGATCGCCGAGCGCGTCGATCGCTACCTCGAGGTGCCCCTCTCGGTCTTCGAACACCTGTTGCCCGAGTGGCGGCTCACGGCGGACGTCCAGCCGGAATCGGAGTACCTCGAGTGTCTGCCGTTCCTCGTGGCCGATCTGGCGACGATTCGCTGTCCGGATCCGACGCCGGTCGACGGCGTCCCCGAAACTCCGGGGACGATTCAGGATTTCTTCCGGGATGGTTCGTTCCAGCGTTCGACAACTCAGTTCGTCGAGACCCCGCAAGCGAACTCCCTCGAGCAGACGTTCGTGGGTGACTCGAACCCGATCGACGCCTCCAAGGCCACCATCGAGTCCTTCGAGTCGCGGTTCGATCGCGGTGCCAAAGACCGCGAGGACATCGAGGTGTCGGTCGTCATCAACAACGTCGACATGAGCGCCGAGCGCGCCGCGGTCTCCGACGCCTACCGCGCGCTCGAGGAGACCGGCGCGACGGTCTCGTTCTTCGAGGACACCTCGACGGACAAACTGCGGACGATTCTCGAGTCCGACCGTGACTTCGTCCACTACGTCGGCCACGTCGACGGCCGCGGCCTCGAGTGTGGTGACGGGTTCTTCGACGCTCGAGAAGGTGAGGAGTACAATGTTGACGCGTTCATTCTGAACGGCTGTCAGTCGTATTCTCAGGGAGAGGCGATGGTATCAGGCGGATGTATCGGTGGAGTGGTGACGGCTTCACCAGTATTGAATGAACCAGCAATTGAGATTGGTGGAACGTTTGCAAGGTTACTCTCTGATGGATTTTCCCTTCGTTCAGCTACAAAAATATCAACCGAGCAGCGTATCGTCGGAAATCAATATATGGTAATTGGAGACGGAGATTTGCAAATTACTGAAGAAGAAAATACTACCCCAAATGTATGTCTATTACAAAATGAAGGCGAAAATGAATACAGTTTGGAATTCAAAACCTATCCAACAGGAAATAAGGGAATTGGCTGTATATTCATGCCACATGTTCCTGGTTTGGAAAAGCGGTACCTATCATCCGGAGTGATTTCAGACATAACGGTTTCAGAGGAGAATTTAATCGAATTCTTAAAACGGGCCGATTTCCCAATAAAATACAACGAGAGTCTTATTTGGAGTTCGGATCTATTAGAACGATTTAAATAGGTAGTTTAGGGCCCAACGACAGTCCCCGAATTCTCAGCAACAGCCGTCCCAGCCTGCGACAGCAACAGCATCGCCGTAAACAGCATGCCAATCGCGCGTGGGTGGTTCTTCAGGTACTCAGCCATCGTTGAGG
>LKND01000085.1 GCA_001564275.1 Natrialbaceae archaeon Tc-Br11_E2g14
CGAATCTTTCCGACGAACGTCGAGATGTCCTCGAGTTGCCCCTCGAGGACGAACAGTTCCATACAAAGGTGATCCCCGACGTGGGTGTGGAAGTTCGAGGCGACGAGCGATTCGTGTTCGTGGCGCAGGTGCATCATCCGTTCTTCGACGCTGGTCGTTTCGTAGTCGAAACAGACGGTGACGATCGCCATCAGGTCGTGGCCCTCGAGACGCGTATCCTGAAACTCACCAAGGAGATTGCGAGAGGCCTCCCTGACGACTTCGCTCCGTCCGGTGTATCCGTGATCGTCCGCGAACTCGTCGATTCGCTCGAGGAGTTCGTCGGGCATCGAGACGCTGACAACGGCCATATAATAACTCAGGCCGATTAAACTATTAAGGCTTATCATCGCCGGTCGGGCAAACGGGTCCCCGCCGCGAGGAACTCGGAGCGCCACCGAGTAATCGTCGCTTAGGGCTCCGTTGGGAAGGTAAAGAGTCGGACACGACAGGACGGACAGACCAGTTTCTCCGTTGGCTTCGATCCAGGGGTGGTCACCTCCCCACAGCAGGCCGCACTGGTTCGCACCAGTTCGGTTTCACAGGCCGGACACGTCTCGAGGAGCGTTCGAAGCGGCGACCCCGCCGCCGTCCGGAGTCGGTCGTCCGTGATGTCGTCGGCCAGCGTTCGGGCCGCAGCCAGTTCGGCGATGGCGACGGGACGGGAGAGGAGCGTCCGCTCTCGGTCGCCCGCAAGCACCACGTACTCCCGGTCTGACCACCGTTCCGGGGCCGTCGCCACGGCGGCGGGCGTCTCGGCGTCGGCGACTGCGGCCAGTTCCTCGAGTGAGTGCGTCCGCAACGTGGCCATCTCGCGCTCCCAGCGGGTGCGAACGGCCGGCGTGAGCGTGACGTCCTCGCCCTCGAGGTCGACCACGCCGGCATCGAGGAGTGCCTCGAGGACGGCCTCGCCGTCGGGCCCATCGGCCGCTGCGCCGGCGTCCGCGAGTGCGCCCGGTTCTGGGGCCGCGCCGGTCAGCTCCTCGTGGTCGAACAGGGCGGCAAGCGCCGGTAGGCGGGCGACCAGTTTCGGCGCGTAACGGGGGGTTCCGGGGACGACGTAGCCTCGAAGGGCGATTGCGGCGGTCCCGAGAAGGCCGACGAGGGCCGCGAGTCGTCGTCTGCGGGCGATCGTGAGGACGAGCACGATTCCCAGGACCAACACGCCGTTGACGAGCGTACACGGGCGACAGCGGTTCGAGCCGGTGTACTCCGGTCGGCGGATCGAATCGAGCATTGGCGTTGACTTTTGCCGCCATCGTGATGAGTGTATGGCCAAGAGACAATCTTTTTACAATGGGTGTGGTGAGTCAATAGTGATGGATACACCGCAGGTGGTCACGGACACGATGTGGGGTCGCGGCATCCGCTTGCAGCGTATCGAGGTGGGTCACAACGAGGGGACCGATGGACACCGATGATCTCCTCGAGACGCTCGAGGACGCGGGACTCTCGCCGTATCAAGCCAGTGCGTACGTGACGGTCCTCGAGTTGGGGGCATCGCCCGCGACGGACGTCGCGAAGGCGAGTGCCGTGCCCGATCCTCGCATCTACGACGTCTTGCGCGACCTCGAGGCGGCGGGCTACATCGAGACCTACGATCAGGGCAGTCTCCACGCACGTGCACACAGTCCGTCGGACGTACTCTCGGACCTCCGCTCACGCGCGAATCGGTTCGAAACCGCTGCCGAGGAGATCGAAGCGCGCTGGCAGCGACCGGCCATGGACGAACACAACGTCAGCATCGTCAAGCGGTTCGAAACGGTGTTGGCCCGTGCGGACGAGTTGATCAGGTCGGCCAATTCGCAGGTACAAGTCGGGGCCACCCCCGCCGAATACGATGCCCTCAGCGATGCGCTCGAGACGGCCGTCGACAACGGCGTCGACGTCCGACTGTGTCTCTTTCCCGAAACGGACGAGACGCCGACCGTCCCCGACACCGATGACCTGGCGGTGACCTGCACCGAGGCCCGCATCCGGACGATTCCGTCGCCGTTCCTGGCCCTGATCGATCGCTCCTGGACCTGCTTTGCGCCCCACCGGGAATCCGCGAACGAGTACGGTGTGCTCGTCGACGATCGGGCACACGCCTACGTCTTCAACTGGTACTTTCTGACCTGTCTGTGGGAGGTCCACGAGACCATCTACAGCGATCGGTCGACGGAGCCACCGATGACGTTCGTCGACATCCGACGGTGCATTCGCGAACTCGAGCCACTGCTCGAGCACGGGGCGACCGCCCAGGTCAGGGTCACAGGATTTGCCACGGAGACGGGGCAGTCGCGAACGATCGAGGGGACGATCACCGACCTCACCTACGGTGGCGTCAACACGGCGAGTCCGGAGCCGACCCCACTATCCGGCCTGTCCGGAAAGGCGTCCTTGACCGTCGACACCGACGACGGACCGGTGACTGTGGGCGGCTGGGGAGCCATGCTCGAGACGCTCGAGGCGACGGAAATCGTGGTCGAATCGATCGATTGAGACGGGCACTTCTGCGGCCATCCGCTGATTGCCACCACTGTGTCGGCGATGGACGGACCGTGCCGATACCATTCTCGTCCGGTCAGCGGTACCGATACCGCTTCTGTCACATCGACGTGTTGCCACCGATTTCGCCCGGTCGTGTCTCGAGGGCGCGGTGGTTCGTCCGTCTTCAGTAAGCACTGGCTACTGTCTCAGTAAAGATTTAATTAACAACAGCTGTTGTATTCGACCCAGTAAATATAAGTATTGATAACCACCATGTTGGCTCATGTCTGAGAAGGACTATCAGGGTGAGCATGGAAGCGGGGCCAACGTTTCTCGGCGAACGTTCGTCGCGGCTGCTGGGGCGGCCGGTGCAACCGGACTGGCCGGGTGCATTTACGGGGACGACGGCGACGAGGATGCCGTCGTGATCTCGATGGGATCACAGACGATCGAGGACGTCGAGGACGCGATGCCGGACCTCCTGTACGAAAACGGGCTGGATGACGACATCAATCTCCGGTTTTCCTCACAGGAGGACGACTCCGGTGAACAGCGTGACCACTACCTCTCGGTGCTCGAGGCCGACGAAACCGAACCGGACCTGATGATGGTCGACACGGGGTGGACGAACATACTCATCGAGCGAGGCCTGATCGCCAACCTCACCGAAGAACTCGACGACGACTCACTCGGCAGGATCGAGAACGACTACTTCGAGGCGTTCACCGACACCGCTCGGGACCCAGACGGTGATCTGTACGGATTGCCGCTGTTCCCGGATTACGCGGTGATGTACTACAACAAGAACTACGCCCGCGACGCCGGCTACGACGACAGTGACTTCGACGAGTGGGCAACGAACCCGATGACCTGGAGCGAGTGGGCCGAGCTCACCGAGGAGATCGTCGACGAGTCCGATGCCGAGTTCGGCTTCGCCACGCAGTGGGACATCTACGAGGGAACCGCCTGCTGTACGTGGAACGAAGTGATGACCTCCTGGGGCGGTGCCTACTTCGGCGGTGAGGACAACCTCGCCGGACCGGTCGGCGAGCGCCCAGTGACCGTCGACGAGGAAGAGTTCATCGAGGGACTGCGGATGATGTACACCTTCGCGGCCGACGAGGAAGACGAACATACTCACGACGATTACCCGACGGGGATCGCCTCCGACGAGATCACCTCCTGGGACGAGGAGGGGGCCCGCGGTCCGTTCTCCTCGGGACAGGCAGCAATGTTGCGCAACTGGCCGTACGTCGTGCCGTTGACGCTCAGCCCCGACGAGGACTACCCGTTCGAGGACACCGACGATCTCGGTATGATGCCGATCCCGTATGCCGTCGAGGAGGGCGAGGGTGCATACCCCGGAACCGGTGGCTCGACGTCCGCCCAGGGTGGGTGGCACATCGCCATGAACCCGAACTCCGAGCGACAGGACGAGGCCCTGCAGGTCATGCAGGCCATGACGGCGGACGACTTCAACCTCGGCATGCTCGAGGTCATCGCGTGGTTGCCACCGAAGCCAGCCCTCTTCGACGACGAGGATGCGACCGATGAGGACGCTGTCGGCGATATCGCGAACTACATGGACACCCTTCGGGTGGCCGGTGAAGGGGCGATGCCGCGACCGGTGACCGACCAATGGCCGTCGCAGGTCGATATCATCGCCGAGCGCGTCAATCAAGCCGTCAGCGGCGACGAGAGTCCTGAGGACGCTGCCGAACAGTTGCAGGGTCAGCTCGAGGACTCCGAAGCCTAACGATGAGCACCGAGGGACAGACGAAAGGGACGGACAGCGCCGCCCGCAAGTCGGGGCCACTCGTCGCCATTACGCGATGGCTCGAGAACCTCGGGGAGACGGCGTTCGCCTACCTGCTGTTGACACCGGTGTTCATCCTGCTCGGGTCCATCGCGCTCTACCCGCTGTTGCGGACGCTCGAGCTGTCGTTGTACATCAACGTACTGGGTGCCGGCGATCCCGAGTTCGTCGGCTTCCAGAACTACGTCGAGATGTTCACCGGTGCCCGGGACTCCGATTTCCCGGGCTCGACGACGTTCCTGCCCGCGGCTGAGACGAGTTCGAGCTTCCCGTTCGTCCACATCGACGGCTGGCTCCGGAGTGCACTCGTCGTGACCCTGTTGTTCACGTTCGTCAGCGTCTTCTTCGAGACCATCATTGGGTTCGGCCAGGCGCTGTTGCTCGACCAGGAGTTCCGTGGCCGACGCTGGCTCCGCACGGCGATCATCATCCCGTGGGCGATTCCGATCGTGATCCAGGGAATGATGTTCTACCTGATGTTCCACCCGTCCACCGGCTTCCTGACGCCGTACCTCTCGAGTATCGGCCTGGTCGCGCCGACCAACACGCTCAACGATCCCTGGAGTGCGACGCTCATCGTCATCGTCGCCGACATCTGGAAGACGTCTGCGTTCATGGCGCTGTTGATCCTCGCTGGGCTCCAGAGCATCGACCGCAACCTGTACGACGTCGCCAGGGTCGCCGGGGCAACCCGCTGGCAGCAGTTCAAGATGATCACCTTCCCGCTGGTGTTGCCGGCCGTGGGCATCGCGGTCCTCTTCCGGACCATCGACGCGATGCGGATCTACGGGTTGATCGACTCCGTCTCGAGCTGCACGGTGGTGCCGTCGCTGTCGTGTATGGTCGTCGAAACGTTCAACACCAGCCGAGGGCTGTCCTCGGCGGTGGCGTTCGTGACGGCGGGGATCATCGGCCTGATCGTGACCGTGGTCATCTACCAGCAGTACCGGGAGGGGATCTGAGATGGCGACGCAGACGGAGTCACCGACAGACGACGCGAATCGCAGCCCACTCCAGGCCTGGACCCACGGCGTCATCACGGACCAGGAGAAACAGGATCGCCTCTACAAGGCGCTGTTCTACGTCGCGGCGGTGTTCTTCCTGGTGACGACCCTATTCCCGTTCTACTGGTTGTTGGTGCTCGCGTTGACGCCAAACAGTTCGATCCTCGCCGGAGACTGGTCGCTGCCGGTGATCGGCCTCGAGTTCCCACACCCACAGGGGTTCAACGTCGTGGCCTTCGTCGAGGTGTTCCAGCAGGTGCCGTTCCACCTCTACGTGTTCAACAGCTTCGTGCTCGCGGTGACGACGACGATCATCGTCATCGCCATCGCCAGTCTGGCAGGATACGTCTTCGGACGACTCGAGTTCCCCGGGCGCGGGCCGCTCCTGCTCGGGATCCTGGTGATCTCGTATTTCCCGCCAGCGGCGTTTCTGATCCCGCTTTTCGACGCGTTCCTCGGGAACGCCGTCGTGATCCCGTTCCTGGGTATCGAAGTGTTCGAGCCCCCGCGACTCGTGAACACGCCCGGCGCGATGATCATGCCGTTCAGCGCGCTGTTCTTGCCGCTGTCGATCTTCATCCTGATGACCTTTTACGGCCAGATTCCGGACGGCCTCGAGGACGCCGCACGCGTCGAAGGGACGACCCGACTCGGCGCACTCGTCAGGGTGATTATTCCGCTTTCGGCACCCGGCGTCGCCACGGCCGCCGTGTTGACGTTCATCGCAGTGTACAACGAGTACTTCTTCAGCGAGATCATGGCGCTCGAGAACGTTCCCCAGAACTGGTCGCCACTCGTCGGCGGCATTCTGAGCTACCAGACCCAGTATACGACCGACTTCAACCTGATGGCTGCCGCGAGCATCGTCGGGGTCCTCCCCATGTTGATCCTCGTGGTCGTCGCCCAGGAAAAGATCGTCAGCGGGCTGACCGCTGGCGCACTCAAAGAGTGATCACATATGGCACGCGTAACCCTAGAACACGTCACGAAACAGTACGAAGACGTCACGGCAGTCGACGATATGAACCTCGAGATCGAAGACGGCGAGTTCGTCTGTCTCGTCGGTCCCTCGGGGTGTGGGAAGTCGACGACGATGGAAACGATCGCGGGATTGACCAAGCCCACCGACGGGACGATCAGCATCGGTGAGCTGGACGTCACGAAACTCCCCCCGAAGGATCGTGGCGTGGCGATGGTCTTCCAGAACATCGCGCTGTTCCCGCACATGGACGTCTACGACAACATCTCCTTCGGGCTGCGACTACGCGATTACGACACCGATGAGATCGACCGCCGCGTCGAGCGCGCCACCGAGATCGTCCAGCTCGACGGCATGCTCGACCGGATGCCCGACGAGATGTCCGGCGGCCAGCGCCAGCGTGTCGCTATCGCGCGAGCGATCGTCCGCAATCCGGACGTCTTCCTGATGGACGAGCCACTCGCGAACCTCGACGCGAAGCTCCGGGTTCACATGCGCACGGAGCTCCAGCGACTGCACAAGGAGCTGGACACGACCATCATCTACGTCACCCACGACCAGGCCGAGGCGATGACGATGTCCGATCGCATCGCGGTCATCAACGCCGGTGAACTCCAGCAGATCGATCCGCCGCTGGTCTGTTACAACGAGCCGTCGAACCTGTTCGTCGCCGGGTTCATCGGGTCGCCGTCGATGAACTTCGTCGAGGGCGAACTGGTCGACAACGGACTGCAGACCGGGAGCTTCCACATCGAGTTCGATACCTCGAGCCTCGTGGGCGTCTCGGTCGGCGATCCGGTTACGCTCGGGATCCGCCCCGAGGACGTGTATCTCGTCGACCGCGGTCGAGACATCGCGGCACCAACGAAACCGATTCCGGTCGAAACGGATGTTCTCGAGCCGATGGGTAACGAGGTGTTCGTCTATCTGCGGGTGGGCGACAGCGGCGGCCGATCGATGGCAGAGGCCGAAGAGCGGGGGGCAACGAGCGGGCCCACAGGCCAGTTACTGATGAGCCTCGACTCGGATACGGAGATCATGGAGGATCAGGCAGTCGAGGTCGTCCTCGACCGCACGAACCTCCACCTGTTCGACGCCGACTCGGGACAGGCACTCGTCCACGGGATCGAGACGCTCGGTCGCTCGGGACTCGGTGAGGGAACGACCCAGACCGGCGCAGAGACGGACACCTGATCATGAGTTCGCTGGTCCCCCTCATCTACTACGGCGGCCTGTTCGTCCTGTTTTTTTTCTGGATCTACGGGATCGTCTCGTTCGGCCTCGACGTCAAGAACAAGCTCATTCCAGGTATCAGACAGTATCGACGAGGACGGAAAGCCACGAAGCGCCGCGAAGAACGGGAGAACGAACGTGAACAGGAAGAAAAACAGTTGTACTGACGCCGAAGACCCCTACCATATGCCCGCTCGATCATGACACCCCCGCCCAACTCCACCTTCGAGAACCCACCGCGAACCGGCATCGTCGGCCTCGGGAACATTGGCCAGTATCACGCCGATCGACTGCTCGACCTCGGGGTCGACCTCGTCGGTGGGATGGACGTTGTTGCCGATGCTCGCGAGCGTTTTGGCCGTCGCTACGGCGTCGAGACCTACGAGAGTCACGCCCCCCTCTACGACACCGTCGACGCGGTCATCATCACCACGCCGAACCGCTACCACGAGGAGTATACGGTCGAGGCCCTCGAGGCGGGTATTCACGTTCTCGTCGAAAAACCGCTCGCGCACTCTTTGGAGAGCGCAGCACGTATGCTCGAGGCAGCCCACGAGAGCGACGCCATCTGCATGGTCGGGTTCAACAACCGGTTTCGGAACACGGTTCGCATCGTTCGCAACCGCATCGAGCGGGGCGATCTCGGCGAGGTCAAGCACATCGAGGCCAACTACGTTCGCCGTCGGGGCGTCCCCGGCCGTGGCTCGTGGTTCACCCGTCGGTCGGTGGCCGGCGGCGGCGCGCTGATCGACCTCGGCGTCCACGCTATCGATCTGGCGCTGTACCTCCTCGAGTATCCCGACATCACGGAGATCAACGGCGTGACCCGCACCGAGTTCGGTATCCGTGAGGACTATGCGTACCTCGAGATGTGGGGTGAAGATCAGGGGCCGGACGGGTTCGACGTCGACGACTCGGCCAGTGCGTTCGTTCGCTGTGGTGGCGACCGAACCATCTCACTCGAGGTCGCGTGGGCGACGAACCGTCCTGCCAATCACCAGTTCGTCGTGCGGGGCACGGAGGCGGCCGCCACGTTCGATCTCCTCGAGGGTGACCTCGCCATCCACTCGGCGAGCACCACCGGCATCAACCACCTCGAGGACACCACGGTCCAGGCGAGCCAGAACGACACGCACACGGACGAGCAGCGGGCCTTCTTCGAGGCGATCGACGCGGGCACCGGCCTCGAGGACAGCGTCGACCAGGCCTACGCGGTCCAGCAGGTCGTCGACGGGATCTATCGCTCGAGCGAGCACGGCGGGTGTGTCGTGGTGCCCGAAGACGATTGAGACGGGCTCGGGCCGGCCCCGTGAGCGGGCGCCCCCTGCACCTCCTACTCAGCGGAGACAGGCCGCGACGACCCGAAGCATCTCCTCTCCTTTGACCTCGTCGGCGAACAGCGGCACGCGACGGACGTCAGTCCCGCGAAAGAGGTCCTGGGCCTCCATCAGCGCCCCCTGCTGGACGTCCCAGCGACGCTGACAGAACGCACAGGACTCGAGGTCCGGCTCCAGGAACGCACCCTCGACGTCGTCGGTCACGTCAGCCAGCGGTTCCATGACCCGGTTGACGACGACCGTGGAGACCGGAATCTCGAACTCCTCGAGCTGGGCGCGGAGCCGTTTCGACTCGAGGACGCTCATCTCCTCGGGGACCATGACGATCCGGAAGTCCGTCCGGCTCGGATCCCGGAGGACTCCCCTGAGACGCTCGATTCGATCGCGAAGTTCCTCGAGGTCCTGGAGGTCCCCGGCGTCCCCCTCGGGGGTGTCTCCGAACATGCCCTTCAGACCATCGACCATGCCCCCGAGGCGCTGGCGGAACGTGATAATGCGCCCCATCATGGTGTCCATGACCTCGGGCAACTGCAGCAGCCGAAGGGTGTGGCCCGTCGGGGCCGTGTCGACGACGACGCGGTCGAATCGGGGGTCATCGAGGTACTCGAGAAGGGTCTGCATGGCCGCGGCCTCGTCGGCGCCGGGCATCGCGCCGCCGAAGAGGGCGTCCATGGGGGAGTCGTCGCCCATGAGCTGGCCCAGGCCGCCGAATGCGTCCCCACCCTCGGCGGCGAAGGCCGCCTGCCCCTCCTCGAGGGCGGCCTCGGGATCGATCTCGGCGGCGTACAGCGGCATGTCTTCGCGCAACTGCTCGGGGCTGGTGCCGATCTGGGTTTCGAAGGTGTCCGACAGCGAGTGGGCCGGATCCGTCGAGACGACCAGGGTGGCTGTGCCGCGTTCGGCGCTGTCGAGTGCCGTTGCGGCAGCCATCGTCGTCTTCCCGACGCCGCCCTTGCCGCCGTAGAGGACGTAGCCGGGGCCGTCGATCGGCTCCTCGCTCGGTTCGACCTCGAGGGTCGTCCGGTCCTCGGCAGCGTCCGTCGACGCCGCGGGCTCATCGACCGACGCTGTCGGTGTCACCTCGATCGTCGTGCCGTCGTCCACATCCTCCGCGTCGTCGTCGGCGGGGTCGACCTCGAGTCCGCTCATACCCCGTGTTCCAGGGCCGGACACGAGTACCCGTCGGTCTGGCGTGCACTCCGCACGGTCCTGATCCGGGGTAACTGCAGCCTCCTGCTCACTCGAAATACGTTGCCAGCCGCTCGGCAGCTGCCTCGACCCGCGGCGTCACGAGCGCGAAGCGGAGCCAGTCCTGGCGACTCGAGCCGAAGGCCTCTCCGGGCATCCCCGCGACGCCGGCCTCGTCGATCAGCCGTTCGACGTTCGCGAGGGTGCCCGGATAGCCGTCGAACCGGGCCATCACGTAGAACGCCCCCTCGGGTCGGGTGTACGCCGCACCGGCGGTCTCGAGGGCGTCGGTGAAGACGTCGACGCGGTCGCGAAGCAGGTCGCGGTTGGCAGCGTAGTAGTCTGAACCGGTCTCCCGGAGTGCCTGCAGGACGGCGTACTGAGCGGGGCGGCTCCCGGCGACGTTCACCAGCATGTGCCGACTCTTGGCGTCCTCGACGAGGTGTGGGGGAAAGACGGCGTAGCCGACGCGAAAGCCCGTGATCGCCATCGACTTCGAGAAGGCGTTGGTGACGATCCGGTGATCGGCGTCGATCGCGAGCGCGCTCTCGAAGGTTCCCGAGAGATCGAAGTGGTCGTAGACCTCGTCGGCGATCAGGAGCGCGTCGTGTGTCTCGGCGATGTCGACCAGTTCAGCCATCGTCTCGGGTGGGTAGACGGCCCCAGTTGGGTTGTTGGGCGTGTTGACCAGGATGGCCGCCGTCTCCTCGCTCGCGACGGCACGAACGTCCGCGGGATCGAGGTGCCCGTCGTCGTCGGTCGGCACGTACCGGGGCTGGCCCCCGAGCATCGTCGTCTTGCCCGGGTAGTAGGGATAGACGGGATCCGTGAGGACGATCTCCGAGCCAGCGTCCCGCTCGAGCGCGCGCGCCATCGCGAGATAGTTGGCCTCGCCCGCGCCGTTGGTGACGACGACCTGTTCCCGGTCGACGCCACGGCGGTCGGCGATCTCCGCGCGGAGTTCGTTCAGGCCGGGGCTCGGCGGATACTGGAACCGATCTGGCTCGAGGTCGGCGTACTCGTGTAGCCCCGCCCGGAGCGCCTCCGGTGGCTCCCAATCCGGGTTCCCGCTGACCATGTCGATCACGTCCCGATCGGCGTTGGCGGCGTAGCCCATCACGTGGAAGAAAAGCGGCGTGTCGTACTCGACGTCCATGCGGAGGTGTGCGTTCCCGGGGGTGGTGGCTCTTTCGCCCGCCGAGGAGTTCACCCGCGTTACCGTCGGGTGAATCGCCTCGGGGTATTCGCCTTGTCCACGGATAACACTGACCGCTGCCGACAGGTTCCAACGCCCGCCACAGGACCGACGCCGGGACTCGAGTCGCCCCCGACGACGGTCCAGACGGCCCCCGGCCACCCCACCCTTTGACGATGGCCCGCCCCCACGTGTTGGCTATGCACGATCCGATCGAGTCGAACGACAACCCCACCCCCTCCCAGGACCCTGTCCCCAACCCCGACGCCGGCTTCGATCACGCACTCGTCGACGCGGTGGGCGACGCCCTCCGCGAACGCGAGGCCACGGTCGCCGTCGCCGAATCCTGTACCGGCGGACTCCTCGGGGCCGCCCTCACCGCCCGTGCCGGCTCGAGTGATTACTTCGACAGCGGACACACGACCTACGCCTACGACGCCAAGCGACGTCACCTCGGGGTGTCCCGCGAGGCCTTGGACGAACACGGCGCCGTCTCGGAATCGGTCGCCCTCGAGATGGCCCGCGGCGTTCGGGACGTCGCAGATGTCGCGTGGGGACTGGCGACGACCGGCGTCGCCGGCCCCACGGGTGGCACGTCCGACACGCCCGTGGGAACGGTCTACATCGCCGTCTCCCACGCCGCCCCGTGGGGAACGCAGGCGTCCTTCGCCAGCGCGTACAGACACGAACTCGACGGCGACCGGGCCGCGATTCGTCGACAGACAGTGACCGCGGCCCTCGAGCGATTGCTCGAGGTGATAGAGACAGCAAACGAGTGAGGCCAGCGAAAGAAATCCGCTGGATGCGTTTCGAGCGGTGCTCGGCGGTGGTGTCCGCTTGTGCCGTCGGTCCCCGCCCCGGAGGGGCGGTCGGTGCGCCACTGGGACACCGACCCACTCATACGGATTGCTGTAACTGTTTACCGGTGATTGCCCATACCGGGTCGGCAATCACCGGTAAGAGACTACAGTAAACCGTATCAATCACTCGGGGCCGAACGCGTGTCCGTCGCCGACGCCTCGAGGTACACCCGGTCGGAGTAAAGCAACAGGATGCAACCGGTAGCGAGCACCGTCCCGATCGCCAGCAGGCCGTATCCCCGGCGCATTCCCTGTGTCTCGAGCAGGTAGCCGATGATCGCCGGGAACGCTGCACCGGTCAGCGACACGGCGGTGAATATGTACCCGAACGCCCGTCCCTCGAACGCCGGCGGGGAGAGGTCGCTGATCAGCGCGTCACGGGCGGGATTGATTCCGTACAGCCCCGCACCGAGGACGATCACCACGGCCGCCAGCGTGTACGGCCCTAGCGGAAGGAACGCGAGGACGACAAGCCCGACCGTGGCCATGGCCATACACCCCAGCATGATCGTTCGTGGATCGTATCGATCGACGAGGCCGCCGAGATAGAGCTGCAATAGGGCCCCGGAGAGCAACACTCCCGCGAAGTAGATGTTGGCCACCGATTCAGCGCCCGCGGTGACCCCACCCATCTCGACCGAGTATCCGTACACTGCGACCAGAAACACCGGGAGAAAGGCGGTGATGCCGTGGCTGGTGAGCCCGCTGGTGACGAAAAAAAGATAGATCGCCGTCATGGGATAGAGGAACTGTCGCCGGTCGCCCTCGAGCACGCGAGGTTTCTCGGGGTCGAGGCGGTCGCCGCTGTCGTCGGCCTGTTCACCCTCACCCATGGTTTCGTCGGCCCGTCGCCCGGTGGGAACCGTTTCGAACTCCTCGCCGCGGAGGGCTGCGTACAGGCCAACGCCGTAGACGACACCGGCCAGTCCGAACAGCAGGATGATCCGATCCCAGGCCAGCACCAGGATGAGCCCGGCGATGATCGCTGGGGCTGTTCCATCGCCGACCTTCGATGACGCACCGAACGCGCCCAGCACCTTCCCCTTGTTCGCCTCGCTGACGTTGTCGGTAATCAGTGGATAGCCGGTCGGATGCACGACCGCGAGCCCGACGCCGACGACGAGCATCGCCAGCGCCATGACGAGATAGCCACCCTCGAACTGGTGGCCGAACAGAACCAGCGTCGGGAGCGGTGCGCCGAGTGTCGGCGCGAGCGCGAACAGGACGTATGCCGCACCCGCGAGGGCGAGCCCCGTCGGAAGCAGGTAGCGTCTGTCGATCCGATCCGCGAGGATCCCGAATGGTGCTTGTACCACGCCCATGCCGAAACTGTACAGCGTGATCAACAGCCCGAGCTGCCACAGGGGATACTCGAGGGCAACGGCGAGGACCGGGATCAGTGGCGGGAGGACCCGATAGAAGACGTGCTGTGTGAAATGCGCCGAACTGACGATGAGGGCGAAGCGAACCTCTCGCATCGACAGCCCGAACATGACTCGCCCGAGTCGATCCGAGTGCTTGAGCAACGCTGTTGCGGCAAAGTGGGTGCCTTCCCGACCGAACGCGACGGCACCCGGATGGCCGTTCGTCAGTGTCGAAAATCGGTACAGACCTGCACCGAAGGGTGCGTCTGGATTGCCGCTCGGTTGCCGGCACGAGCGCACCGTTTTTGACCGTCCCCTCAGTAGGGCTCCGTATGGACCTCACTCATCGCCCCCGTCGGCTCCGCAAGGACGGGATTCGCGACCTCGTCAGCGAGACCGTCCTCGAGCCCTCGGACTTCATCGCTCCGGTGTTCGTCGACGCGACGACCGACGAACGCGTCCCCATCCCGTCGATGCCCGGCCACGAGCGGGTGCCGGTCGACGACGCCGTGGCCCGCGTCGAGGAGATCCTCGAGACGGGCGTGCAGGCGATTATGCTCTTCGGGATCCCGCACTCGAAGGACGCCGCGGGCACACGTGCCTGGGCCGACGACGGCGTCGTCCAGGAAGCCACGCGCCGGATTCGGGCCGCCACCGACGCCTCCGTCGTCACCGACGTCTGTCTCTGTGAGTACACCGACCACGGTCACTGTGGCCCGCTCGAGGAGGGGGTTCACCCCGACGCAGGTGCCACCCAGGACAGGACGGCCCCGACACACGAACACCACGCCCACGACCACCTCACCGTCGACAACGACGCCACCCTCGAGTCCCTCGGGCAGATCGCGGTCTCCCACGCCGAAGCCGGCGCGGCAATGGTCGCCCCCAGCGGGATGATGGACGGCATGGTCGGGGCGATTCGGGCGGCGCTCGACGAGGCTGGCCACACCGACGTGGCGATCATGAGTTACGCGGCGAAGTACCAGAGCGCCTTTTATGGGCCGTTTCGGGACGCCGCCGACGGCGCACCCGCCTTTGGGGACCGTCGCCACTACCAGATGGATCCCGCCAACCGTCGCGAGGCCGGCCGGGAGGTCCGCCTCGACGTCGAGCAGGGGGCGGACGTCCTGATGGTCAAGCCCGCCCTCCCCTACCTGGATATCGTGAGCGACCTCCGGCGCGAGTTCGACCACCCCATCGCCGCGTACAACGTCTCCGGGGAGTACGCCATGCTCCACGCCGCAGGCGAGAAGGGCTGGCTCGACCTCGAGGCGGTCGCCCTCGAGTCGCTCGTCTCGATCAAACGCGCGGGAGCGGACCTGATCCTGACGTACTTTGCCGAGGACGTGGCGGCCCGGCTGTAGGCTCAAGTCTTCTTCCGCTTCGCCCTCGTCCGCCTCGAGTGCCTCACACTCAAACCGGAGCAACCGGCGCAGGCCGTGCTTGCCGATAGCGTGTCCGATCGCAGTCGCCCGATAGTACGAGTGGAGGCCGCGGCGATCGGAACTCGATCGTCGGGTCTCCACGAGGCTGGGGACCCTCCCCCCGTGTATGCCTTGATTGGTCACCATATTTATGGGCTATGGGGTCATAGGCCATACTAAGTGGACTGATGGCGACGAACCACCCGCTCGAGTTGAACCGTGCCGTTCCCGGCGGCCGGGTCGAGCTGTTCGCGATCCCCAACGACGAGTATCCAGGCGGGTGGTTCTACCGCTTTCAGTACTATCACCCCGACGATGGGCCGATACTCCGCTACGACAACGCCCACGAAGACGCCGAACTCGGGTGGCACCACCGACACA
>LKND01000014.1 GCA_001564275.1 Natrialbaceae archaeon Tc-Br11_E2g14
CTGGCTCGGTGACTATGCCGACGGCGAACCCATCGGCGGGTTCTTCTACTACACTGCGCCGATCTACTCGCCGGCAGACTGGATGTGGTGGACCGGTGAAGTGGCCGGCAATCCCGAAGTGTGGCAGATCTTGGTCCGCATCTCCGTCGACCTGACGTTCATGGTCATTGGCGGGGCCATCTTCGCCATCTTCTGGGTCGAAACGACCAACATGGGTCCCGAAGCGACGGCCCAGCAGATTCAAAACTCCGGGATGCAGATCCCCGGCTTCCGGCAGAACGCCGGCGTCGTCGAGAAGGTCATGGAGCGGTACATCCCGCAGGTGACCGTCATTGGCGGTGCACTCGTCGGCCTGCTCGCCGTCTGGGCGAACATGCTCGGCACCATCGGCGCCGTCGACGGGACGGGGCTGCTGCTCGCCGTCTCCATCACGTACAAGCTGTACGAGGAGATCGCCGAGGAGCAGTTGATGGAGATGCATCCAATGATGCGCCAGATGTTTGGCCGCGAGTAAGACAGTTGTAGAACGCGGGGCCCCACACCCGAGTTCCAATCTGTCGTTCTTCGTCCACCCCCTATCGAACAGGGCTGGGATCGATCCGGCTTCCAGAGGAGCCTCTTCGATGAGTTCGTCACCTCGATTCGATGGATTCTCCCCTTTTTAGAGCTCTCACAACAATGGGTAAGTAGCGCGGTCACCGTGTACACACGATGAGTTCGGAGAAACGGTGGGTCCAATTTCGCGCACCGAATCGATTGATCGACAGAGCGGTGCACTCGCCGCGGTTTTCGGCGAGGATAGAACCGACGTTCTCGTGACTGCACTCCGGGAGTATTTGCAAGACGCCACCCACGATGACACGCTGGTTCAGGAGATTGCAGATGCATACTACGACGACGAAATCACGTATACACAGTTCAAATCACTCCTCGGCGCAGAAGAGGCTGCGAACTTCCGAGTGCTGAAACAGCAACTGGACGAAGCCTACATAGATGAAGTCGCCCGGTCGTGAATAACGACGCTCGTTGCCGAGACGTCCGGTTTGGTTAGTCTCGGGATCGCTGGCGATAGCGATCCCGATCCGCTCGCGCTCTGTTTCGACGCGTACGACGTCGTTCTTCCAGAAGCCGTCGTCGAAGAACTCCGTGAAACCGCAACCGACGATGATACACACGGGGATTCACCTATAGTAGCCAGTGAAACGATTTACACGCCTATCGCGACGCAGTCAGGCGATAGGGTGTGCAATGACTTTCACTGGCTACTACAGTTTGGGTCTCGAGCGGGTGGGAGATTCACCGGTGAAATCGGTTACACTCGACGCACAATTTCCGCTCGACGATGGTGAGAACGCCGCGGTAACACTTGCCGACGAAATCGAAACATCTCTGTTTCTCTGTGAGGAGTTCAATCCGCTCGGCCTTATTCACGCCTCGTTGGCCACCACTCGTCTCGTGACTACTCCGACGCTTCTCGCCGTATTCGTTCGTTCGGGTCGTCTCGAATCGTCCGATGCCCTGGAACTTCTCGAGGACGTCAGCGGTGTTCGAAGCTGGGAGTCGAACAGCTACGTACAGCGGGCGCGATCACTCTTCGAGTGAGCACCGAAATTGCGACAGATGGTAGGCCGCGAACACCGGCTGACATCGCGTTCTCGACACGCTCTTTATACCACTCGAGTGGGCGAACACAACAGTAATCAGGCTCTGCGGAGATGACAAGGGTATGCAACTAGTGACGACGGAGACGATTCCAGGCCGCGAGATAACCGAAACGCTCGGGATCGCTCGAGGAAACACCGTCGAGGCCCGAAACGTGGGTCGGGACATCACCCAGAGCATCCGTAACATCACGGGTGGCGAGCTCAAGGCGTACTCGCAGTTGCTGACGAAGGCGAGAGACGAGGCCATCTCGCGCATGGAAGCCGACGCCGCGGAGATGGGCGCCGACGCCGTGGTCAACGTACGTCTCGAGACCTCGAAGGTGACTGAGGGTGGATCCGAGGTGATCGCCTACGGGACGGCCGTTCGGTTGCGGTAGTGAGGCATGACCATTCGGCTGAAAGCGGACACAGCACGCCACTGGGCCGAACGGGAGCACGGGACGAACGATCCCTGGAGCGTCGGGGTGGCCGCAAGCCCTCCCGCCGCACCTGCCTTCGACCCTTTCGCCGCCCCCACGACTGTAGTAGCCACTGAACGTCATTGCACCACACCATGGCTCAGAACCGGTTTGTCACCGGATCTGAGCCGACTCGCTGTGATGGTGTGTACCTCGTTTCAATTGGTGCTATAGCTGAGAGGGGGGTTACTCCGTCTTTCGAAGCGTCGCGACCACCTCTTCGGCAGTAGCCTGGAGTCCGCCACCCTGGGCGACCGTGGGGCTCCCACCGCCGCCACCCCCGTACTCGTCGGTGATCGACTCGACGATATCACCAGCGTGTTCCTCGCCAGTGGTGGCTACCGCGAGATAATCGCCGTCCTCGCCGACGAGAGCCGCGACGTCGACGCCATCGCCCACTGCCTCCTGGGCTCGCGCTGCAAGTCCGTTCGCGTCGAGACCCGCCACAGCGCCCACGAGCCACGAGTGGTCGCCCCGGTCGACGGTCTCTTCCCGGAGGGTCGCCAGCCGTCGGTCGATTACTTGTGACCGGAGGGTCGCGAGTTCGTCCGCGAGTGCAGCCCGTTCCTCGAGGACGCGTTCCACCGCCTTCGGCAACTCGTCGACGCTCGTCTCGAGGTGGCTGGCAGCGGCCATCGCCCGGTCGCGGTCGGTTTTCCGTCGCTCGATCGCCCGCGGGCCGACGGCGAACTCGACGCGAGTCAGGCCCTCGCCGGGATTCGATCGCTCGAGAACCGTGATCGGACCGATCTCGGCGGTGGTTCGCACGTGGGTCCCCCCACAGGCCGCGACGTCCCAGTCCTCGATGGTGACGATCCGGACGCTGTCGCCATCGAGACCCTCCTCAGTCTTGAGATTGAAGGCGACGTCCTCGCGGGCGAGAGCGGTCTCGCGGTCGAGGTGGTTCCAGTGTACGTCGTGTGCGTCCCAGACCGCCCGATTCGCCAGGCGCTCGAGTTCGATCAACAGCTGGTCGTCGATCTCGGTGGAGGTCGCGAAGTCGACGCGGGCTTTCTCCGCGCCGATGTCGAACCCGCCGTAGCCGAGATCATCGAGAACGCGCCGGCCCGCCCCATAGAGAACGTGGCTCGCGGTGTGAGTTCGCATGCAGTAGGTTCGGAAGTCCGCGTCGACGTGACCGGTGACCGTGGCCCCAGTGTCGAATTTCGGTGATTCTTCCAGGTGGTGGACGACCTGTCCGTCACGGTACTGTACGTCGGTCACGGGGATGTCGTCGATGGTGCCTCTGTCGGCAGGTTGGCCGCCGCTCTCGGCGTAAAAGTACGTTCGGTCGAGGACAACACTGGTGCCCTCGAGGCGGTCGACGGTCGCTTCGAACTGGGTGGTGTACGGGTCACTGGGTGCACGTGTGGTCATTGGCTGACATCAGGGGCGACGATCACAAAAAGATCGTTATCGGTGGCTCACCCTACCCGGACTCGCTGTCCAGGCGCCCCCATCGCCAGGACTCGGTGTCCGGCACCTGGTTGAACGTGTAGATGTGGACGCCCCGAATGTCGTACTCGGGGTCGCTCGCGTAGGGCGCGAGCCCGTCGATCAGGTCGTCCGGAACGTACTTACCGCGCGAGCCGACCAGTTGTCGCAAAAAGCCCGCGATGCCGGTCGTCTTCCTGAGGAAACGAACGGAGTCGCCGACGCCGACTTTCTTCGAGATCTGAAGCAATCGCTGGTACTTCATCACGCCCGGAATGCCGACCTCGACGGGGAGGTCGATTCCCTGTCCCCTGATTTCCTCGATCCAGGAGACGACAGCCTCCGGATCGTAACACAGCTGTGTGACCACGTAGGTGGCGTAGGGCTCTTTTCTCGCCATCGCCTCGGCGAGCGTTCGTTCGCTGAGGAAATCGTGGCCTTCGGGGTAGCCCGTGATGCCGACCTCCTCGAACTCGTACCCGAGGTCCTCGAGGCACGACAGCAAGTCATGAGCGGATTCGAATTCGCCGATGGGCTCCTCGCGGTCCCCACCGGGGACGAAGATGTCCGATACCCCTGCCGCTACCAGTCGACTCGCAACCGACTCGAGATGAGCCTCGTCCTCGACGTACCGGGCGGCGATGTGGGGGACGGCCTCGTAGTTCCGGTCGGCCAACTTCTCTGTCCATTCGAGGGTGGCCTCGAGGCCCAGCGTCGGTGAGGTGGTGATCGCGATTTCGGATTCCTCGGGGAGGTGCTCGAGTTGCGTGCCGAAGCTATCGAACGGCATCAACTCGAAGCGCGGCTCGCCGAGGAGTGTCTGTACGTCCGGGTCGACGGTGAGGGGTGCGGTCATGCGATGGGCAATTGAATCGGGCGATTGTCGGCGACGGCGACCGCCAGTGGTCGGTGCTGGTGCGCGGTCACTGGTTAGCGTCTTTCTCGGCGTGAAGTTTGGCCTGCTCCCGAGCGCTCGGGTTGGCGGATGGCTTGAAGGGGACCTCGGAGATCTTCGCGTAGACCGGTTCGCCGGGTTCCTCGGCGTACTCGTCGGGCAGGTGGACCTGGTACTCCTGCTCGATGTCGCCGTCGTAAACCTCCATCGGGTCGCCATCGAAGCTGTCCGCCGGCACGAAGCCGAGTGCGAGGTTGGTCTCGAGTTCGGGGTTGTGCCATGGCGAGGTGACGTAGCCGATTTCCTCGCCCGTGTCGGGATCGGAGATGAGCCAGAAGTCCGGCGCGTAATCGCGGACCGGTTCGCCCGCAAATTTGAGCCCCACCATCTTGTGGACGAACGGGTAGTCCCCCGCCTCGATCCGTTCGCGCTGGGCCTCGAGGGCTTCCTTGCCGATGTAGTCGGCCTCCTTGTCGTCGGGGACCTGGTAGCTCAGGTTGACCTGGAACGGGGAGGTCTCGTGGTCCATGTCCTGGCCCCACGAGAGGATCCCGGCCGCGATGCGACGGTGGTGGGCGGGGGCGACCTGCATCCCGCCGTGGTCTCTGACTGCCTCGAGGGCGGGATCCCAGACCCGCTCGGCGTTCTTCGAGGCCTCACGGACGTAGATTTCGAAGCCTTCCTCACCGGAGAACCCGGTCTGGCTGATGAGGACGGGGGCGCCGTTGATCTCCGCCTCCATCAGGCCGTAGTAGGGAATCTCAGTGACTTCCTCACCCACGAGGTCCGTCATCACGTCGAGGGCTTTTGGCCCCTGGATCTGGACCGGGGCGACGTCGATCTCGTCGATTTCGACGTCGAAGTCCATGCCGACGTTGACTCCCTGGAGCCACTGCATGAGCGTCGAATCCGAAATAGAGAACCAGAACTCGTCTTCGCCCGGACGCAGGAGGACCGGGTCGTTGAGGATGCCACCGTCCTCGTTACAGAGGATCACGTACTTACCGTGCATCGGTTCGATCTGCGTGGCGTCGCGGGTGATGACGTAGTTGGTCAACGCCTCCGCGTCGGGGCCCTTGACCCGAATCTGTCGCTCGACGGCGACATCCCACAGCGTGACGTGATTGACGAGGGCATCGTACTCCTCCATCATCCCGCCTTCTTCGGGCTTCAACATCCCTCGCGGGTGGTAGAGACGGTTGTACACCGTTGCTCGCCACGCACCGTTCTCGACGAAGGATTTGTGGAAAAACGGTGACTTTCGAACGCGGGTCGAGACCAGCATCTCGATTCCGGGGTCACCGCTCTGACGCAGATTTCGCGGCAAGACGCGGTCGGATTGATCGACACTCGGATAGTTCGGGTGGTCCGTCGTCCCTGACTGATGGTCCTGATTGGACATGATCGTATGATAGGGTATAGCAGTACATAAATGGCCGCAGTCCCCGGATTCCCACCGTCGGCATTAATACCCCAAATCGAGAGGTAGCAGCCCATATGGTGGTGTTTTGCACAATCACTCGGAGCGCCAAGACGAGGTGTTTCGACTATTCGAGACAACGCCCCGATAGGTTGTGGAGTGTACGCATGTCCACAATCCGTGAGGTCTGGATTCACCCCCTCACCCTGGGTATTGATGGGCATGCATCCGGTCTGTTCGGCCGATGCGCCCCGTTCGTCTACTCGACGTGGAGGATTGCCCGCCGCCTATGTGGCCGCCGGCGGCCGAGCCATCAACTGCAAGCGTGGGGTTCAGGGAGCCATGACGCGCGTCCTTGACGGGAACGCCGTGGGCCAAACGATACGTGAGGACCTCGAGACCGGGGTCGAGACGCTCGCAGACGCCGGTGTTACCCCCGGTCTGGCAACAGTGCTGATGAGCGACGACGACGCGAGCGAGACGTACGTGCGGATGAAACATCGTGCGTGCGCTGATCTCGGCATCGAGAGCATCCACCGCGAAATCGATCCGACGGACGCCCCTGAAACGCTGTTCGATACCGTCTCGGCCCTCAACGAGGATTCCGCGGTCAACGGCATTCTCGTCCAGATGCCGGTGCCGGATCACGTCGACAAGACGCGAGTGCTCCGCTCAATCACCCCCGAAAAGGACGTCGACGCGTTCCACCCCGAGAACGTGGGTCGACTCGTCGCCGGGGACGCCCGATTCAAGCCTTGTACTCCGCACGGGGTCCAGCAGTTGCTCGCGGCCGCAGACGTCGATACGAGCGGCGCAGACGCCGTGGTCGTCGGCCGTTCGGATATCGTCGGCAAACCCATGGCGAACCTCCTGATCCAGAAGGCGGTCGGCGGGAACGCGACCGTGACGGTCTGTCACTCCCGAACCGCAGACCTCGCGTCGAAGGTCGGGCAGGCAGATATCGTCATTGCCGCTGCTGGCGTCGCGGAACTCATCGACGGATCGATGCTCAAGGAGGGGGCCGTCGTCGTCGACGTCGGTGTCAACCGCATCGAAGACGACTCCGAGCGGGGGTACACGCTCGTCGGCGACGTCGAGTTCGAGAGCGCACGGGAGAAAGCGTCCGTCATTACCCCGGTGCCGGGTGGCGTTGGCCCGATGACGATCACGATGTTGCTCTACAATACGATCAAAGCTGCTGGCCTGCAGGCGGGCGTCGACCTGCCGGCGCTGGCCGACCTCGCCGACCTCGAGGTGTCGGCCTGAACCGATGGCCGACAGTGGTGAACCCGTGACGTTCGCCGACATCGAGGCGGCAACCGAACGGCTCGACGATCCGACAGTCGTTAAGTCAACCCCGGTCGAACGGAGTACGTCACTCGAGGCCATGACGGCTGCCAAGCGAGTTTTCCTGAAACTCGAGCACCTCCAGTGGACGGGGTCGTTCAAGACGCGTGGGGCCTCGAACAAGATCCAGACGGTCCTCGAGTCCGGTGACGTCGATCACGTCGTCGCGGCCAGTGCCGGCAACCACGCACAGGGAGTCGCACTGGCGGCAACGAGACACGGCGTCGACGCGACAATCGTCATGCCCACCATCGCCCCGCAGGCGAAGATCGATGCCACCCGCGGCTACGGGGCGACCGTCGAACTCGAGGGCAAAGACTTCCAGGCGGCCACGGAGTACGCCCTCGAGTACGCCGCCGAGGTCGATGCCGAGTTCGTCCACGCGTTCGACGATCCGGCGATCGTCGCCGGCCAGGGCACGCTGGGGATGGAGATGTGCCGTGACTGCGAGGCAATCGACACCGTCATCGTCCCGATCGGTGGCGGTGGGCTGATTAGCGGGATCGCCACAGCGTTCGCCGAGTTGAGTCCCGAAACGCGGATCGTTGGGGTGCAGGCGACGGGCGCGGCGACGGTCCCGGACAGCCTGCATAAGGGCACGCCACAGACGCTCGACGACGTCGACACCATCGCCGACGGCATCGCGACGGGGGGGATCTCCGAACTCACGCTCTCGATCATCGAGCGCCACGTCGACGATATCGTGACGGTCACGAACAGCGAGATCGCCGATGCGGTGTTGGTCCTCATGGAGCGGGCGAAACAGGTGGTCGAGGGCGCAGGGGCAGCCTCAGTCGCCGCACTCAGGAGCGATAGCCTCGACGTCTCGGGCGAACGGGTGATGGCGCTGCTGTGTGGCGGTAATCTCGATATGACGATGCTCCGGGCGATCCTCATCCACGCCCTGACCCAGCGTCAGCAGATCCTCCGACTGCGCGTCCGGATCGACGATCGCCCCGGCAAGATGGCTGAACTGTCCTCGATCATCGCAAATCACGGGGCCAATATTCAGACCGTGCGCCACGACCGGGCCCTCGAGGAACTCGATGTCGGCGAGGCCGATCTCGTCTTTCAGGTCGAAACGAGCGGCGCAGGCCACGCCGCGAACATCATCGATTCCATCGCGGCCCACGGCTACGGCGTCGAGGTCGTCAACCGAGTGGCGACCGAGCCAGCCGGCAGGCAGTGACCTACGCACCGCCAGCAGTCGACCCCATTGCCTCCCTAATCTCCTCGAGGGTGGCCTCTACGTCGTCCACGATGAACGTATGAGTCGAGTCATCGCCACAGATGAGGTGTACTCTGTCGGTCGTGGCTCCCGGTTCGTTCGCCTCGTCACCCGCGTCCGGATCGGTCACCCCCTCGAGTTTTTCGACAGCCTCGATCCCCGTCAACTCTATCCCAACCCGCTCCCCACCCAACCACGCGTCCAGAAGATGTGGACTGAACAGCAAGCGCTCGTTCGTTCGATAGAGTTTCCCGCCGATTGGTCGACTGGCCGTCGGCACGTGGTTGACGTGATAGGACGCGAGCACCTCCTCGTCCGGTCTGGCCTCGTGACTCGAGACCCACCAGCTCCCGATCGTGGCCATTGGGCGACTATGGGTCCAGCGGTCACATATAGATTCGGCGTGGGTGTCAACTCGGGATTAGTCATCCCGGCGGTGGTGGATTGATTCCCGCTCGCCCGAACCTTTAGGGCCCTGCTACGCCCTTCTGGGATATGCGAAAGGGTGGTCGACGGAACGGCAGCTGCGTGCGATGTGGGGCCGACCTCGAAACGACCGACGAGGAGTGTTTTGCGTGTGGCTTCAATCCACGAAGCGGGGGATTGAAAATCGCGATGACGATGTTGTTGGGTGCGGTTTCGTTGGTGTTACTTGCGGCGGTAGCGGTATACGTCGCGCCGTGGGCGGGCGTGTTTCTGGTGGGGGCCGCATTTGTTCTCGTCCCGCTTGCCGCAATCGTTCTCATCGCCTCTTTCGTAGTCACTCCTGGACGACTCGACAAGGTGTGGCGGCGGTGAGTGGCTGCCACATCTGCGTCGGTTCCGCAGGGAGTGACCTATCAACGTAGGCTCGTGAAACATAAAGTACCACTTTTCTGACTGCCTGTGTTTACCGATATTCCAGAAACATATGCCGCCAGTAGTGCCGGCAAGCCATCGTTTCGAACCAGTATAATCCGGTTTCAGCGGGTAGTTCGCCGGGTATAGGCCACAATCCAATAAGCAGGCACAAGTTACCGCAACAATCATTATGTACCAGAGAAGAATAGACAAATCGTGGTCATGAGCCGAGTCAACATACCTCGGTTTCGAAAGCAAATTCGGTGATCACCAATCATGATACTGGAAGCACTTAGGGTTACGACAGGTGGACAGGAGGGTGAGTATGGCGAGTGACGACGGACCACGGCGGGCAGGGCTGACGGCAGACCTGTTTTACGCCGACACGGATCGTGAAGCGGGCGAGGACAATATGACCATCGCGGGGTTCGACATCCAGCCCCAGGTCTTCTTTATTTCGGCACTGGCGATAGTCGCGTTCATCGTATACACGCTGGCGGTCCCGCAGGACACCTCCGTATTTGGGGTCACGCTACCGGGCGCAGTGGGGACCGAGGAGGTACCGGGACTGTTCGACAGGGTCAACGAACTCATTACGACGAACTTCGGCTGGTTCTACATTCTCGTGGCGAACATCTTCATTTTCGTCGTCCTCTTCCTGGGATTCTCGAAGTACGGGAAGATCCGCATCGGTGGCGTCGACGCCGACAAGGAGTTCAGCGACCTCTCCTGGATTGCCATGCTGTTCAGCGCAGGCATGGGAATCGGCCTCATGTTCTTCAGCGTGGCCGAGCCGATTTGGCACTTCGCGGACCCGCTACTGGGGGCCGAGGGTGGTAGCGAGGGGGCTGGTGACGTCGCTCTCGCGGTGTCTTATTTCCACTGGGCGTTCCACCCGTGGGCGATTTATGGCATCGTGGGCCTGTCACTCGCATTCTTCTCGTACAACCGTGGCCTCCCACTGACGATCCGGTCGGTGTTCTGGCCGATCCTCGGGGACCGCATCTACGGCTGGTGGGGACACCTCATCGACATCCTCGCCGTCTTCGCCACCCTGTTTGGCCTCGCAACGTCGCTGGGACTGGGAGCCCAACAGATCGGAGCGGGGGTCGGCTTCCTCGGCGTCTCCACACCGGGAACGGATCTGACACACGTCCTCATCATCGGCATCATCACGGCGATTGCAATGGTCTCCGTGTATCTCGGTATTCACCGGGGGATCCGGGTTCTGAGTAACTTCAACGTCACCCTGATGATCGCGCTGATGATCTCGGTGCTCATCCTTGGCCCAACGCTGTTTATCCTCGGTGCGATCCCACAGGCCACGGGCACGTATCTGCAGAACCTTCCACAGCTGGCCTTCTGGACGGATTCGTTCGGCGGTGGTCCGTACGAAGGCTGGCAAGGTGCCTGGACCATCTTCTACTGGGCGTGGTGGATCGCGTGGTCGCCGTTCGTTGGGCTGTTCATCGCCAGAATTTCCTACGGCCGGACAGTTCGGGAGTTCGTCGCCGGCGTCCTCATCGTCCCGGTTATCTTCTCGTTCCTGTTCATCGGCACGATGGGCGGTGCGGGAATCGAAGCCCAACTCGCCGGGGTGGAGCTCCTCGGCGAGGGTGATACCGAAGAGGACGCGATGTTCGCAATGTTCGACGTCCTGCCACTGACGGAGGTCCTGTCTGTGGCTGCCATCATCCTCGTCACGACGTTCTTCGTCACGTCCTCTGACTCCGGATCGCTCGTCCTCGGTCACCTGAGCTCCGGTGGAAAGAAGGAAGCCCCGCGCAACCAGCGCATCACCTGGGCATTCCTCGAGGGGGCAGTCGCCACCGTCTTGCTCATCGGTGGTGGTCTAGGTGCCCTCCAGACGGCGTCCATTGCCGCAGGGCTGCCCTTCGCCGTCGTGCTCCTGTTCATGTGTTATAGCACCTGGCGGGGGTTGGACAACGAGTACGAAACACTCGAGTCAGAGGAGTTCGCCGACCGGGTCGACGAACTCGTCGAGGAACGCGACGTCGTTGTTCGGAAGACCGGCTCCGGTGTCGTGACAAACATCTCGAATACCGGCACCAGCGCAGCCACCGCTGACGGCGGAACCGATGGACCTGAACCGGGCACCGGCGCCGGTGCATCCGGGAGCGACGATTGAGACGGTCGGCTGGACCGTTTTACCAGAGATTGCCAGTATTGAGTCGGCAATTAGCTGGAGACGACAACACCGAGACCGCTGCACTCACCCCGCTTTCGAACGCCGATACCAGTTCTCGCCTCGAGAGACTCGTCCCGAGACACGTCTCACAGCGATAGTCCAGTATCTACCGCTCGAGCGGGGCGGCGGTATGCAGTGGACAATCGAGACCGACGTCCCTGACGTGGCACGATCGGGAGGGGTGCACGCAAAAACGGGTCCCCAAGCGCGATCAGTCCTCGTCGGAACGCACCGTGATGACGGGAATGTCGGCCGTTCGAACGACCTTCTCGGTCGTACCCCCGATGAGGTATCTGTCGAGCCCACTCCGGCCCTGAGCGCCGATCACGATGGCATCGAGGGTGTGGTCCTCGGCATACTCCACGATCTCTTGGGCGACGCGCCCGGATTTGACCACTCCGACGCCATCGAGGCCGCGGTCGACGGCGTCTTCGACGACCGCTTCCACCGTCTTCTCACCGTAATCGCGGTGTTCCTGCACCTCCGTTGGATCGTGACCAGCCGAGGTGAATGGGTAATGTGCCTTCGTTTCGATCACGTAAATCGCGTGGACCGTCGCCCCGAACGCCGCCGCGAGTTCGATGCCGTGTTCGACTGCCGCCGCCCCACGATCACTGCCATCCGTCGGGATCAGTATTGAATCGTACATGCTCCGACCAATCGACATGTTCACAGGGAACATGCATATAAGTATTGACGGTTCTGCGCTGGTGAGTCCCTGTGGGGACCATAGGCCGGGATTACCGACTCGAGCGCACCGTCGACGCCCAGGGGACGTGCTGACACCGTCGTTTCGATGGTCAACACCCACCGACGAGCAATGGCCGGCCGCATGTCAACCCCAATCACCCCCCGGTTCTGGTCTCCCGAACGAAAAGCACCATGCTGAACAACAGCAAGCAGAACCCCGCCGTCATCAGGTTACCTCGCAGAAGCGACAGCAATGCCGCAACCGGCAGGACGAGCAGTGCGGCCAGCGTGGCCCTCGAGAGCAGCGTCGACATTGGACGAGGTGAGCTTTCGTGCCCGGTCACTTAGCAATGGGTGTCAACAGCCGCGAGGAGTCCTGACGGAAGAGCGTCCGTTCCACACGCAGCACCTCGAGCCCGGTGAGACGGCACGCTCGAGGGAACCACCCCATCCCCGTCAGTCGTCGGCGGGGGCCTCGCTGTCGGCCGGTTCGACCCCGACCTCGATCTCCGCGGCAGCGGCCTTGTACTCCGGAATCTTCGCTCGCTCGTCGAGCACGTCGTTCGTTAACACGTTCGCCGACGCGGCGGCGAAGTGTGGCGTGGTCCAGATGACCCCCTCCTTGATATCCTCGGTGACCTGGGCCTTGACCGTGATCTCCCCACGGCGTGAGCGAATCGTGACGTACTCGCCGTCCTCGATCCCGTACCGTTCGGCGTCGGCCGGATGGACGTCCACGAAGTTCTCCGGGTACTGGCGGTTGAGCGTCGGCGAGCGTCGACTCATCGTCCCCGTGTTGTAGTGTTCCTCGAGGCGCGCCGTCGTCAGGATCAGCGGATACTCCTCGTCGGGGACCTCCTTGGGGGGCTGGTGGGTGACGCCCTCGATCTGTCCCAGCCCGCTTTCGGTGTCGAAACTGTCCTCGTAGAGATAGGAGTCGCCTTCGTCGCCTGGTTCGTAACAGGGCCAGTGGATGCCCTCCTCGCCCAGGGCGTCGTAGGTCATGCCGTGATAACTCGGGCAGACCTGCCGGAGTTCTTCGAAGACCGCCTCGGGGTCCTCGAACGTGAAGTGCTCAGACCCGTCGTCGAACAGGCGGTTTCCGATCTCACAGAGGATCTCGAGGTCGTGTTTGGTGTTCTCGTGGACCTTCTGTACCCCGCGCATCCGCTGGACGCGTCGATCGGTGTTCGTCACCGTGCCGCCGCGTTCGGCCCACGTCGTCGCCGGCAACACGACATCCGCGTACTCCGCCGTTTCGGTCATGAAGATGTCCTGGACGGCGATGAACTCGAGTTCCTGCATCCGTTCGGCGACGACGTTCGCGTCGGGTTCGCTCATGATGGGGTTTTCGCCCATGATGTAGAGCCCGTGGACCGTGTCGCCCGAGGCGTGGGAGATTTCGACGTTCGTCAATCCCGGTTCGTCCGGGATCTCGAACCCCCAGACCTCCTCGACGGACTGGCGGGCCTCGTCGTCGTCGACCAGCTGGTAACCGGGGAGGACGTTCGGCATCGCACCCACGTCACAGGTTCCCTGGACGTTGTTCTGGCCCCGCAGCGGGTTGACGCCGGTGCCCGGACGTCCGACATTACCCGTGATCAATGCCAGGTTGATCTCGTTTTGGACGTTGTCGACGCCGCAGGTGTGCTGGCTCATTCCCATCCCGGTGAAGATCGCCGCGTTGTCGGCCCTCGCGTAGGCCTCGGCCGCGCGCTCGATATCCGCGAGCGGGACCCCGCACTCCTCGGCTGCTGCTTCCTTGTCGAAGTCCTCGAGGGTCTCGACGAGGTGCTCGAAGCCCTCCGTTCGCTCCGCGATGAAGTCCTCGTCGATCCAGTCGTTCTCGAGGACCGTCTTGAGGACGACGTTCAAAAGCGGGATGTCGGTCCCTGGGTTGAGTTGGAGGTGCATGTGGCGGTCGGTCTCGTCGATCTTGAACGACCGCGTCGTCTTGTTCGCGTGTGGATCAACCTGGATGACCGTCGCCCCATCGAGAACGGCCTGGCGGAAGTACTGGCTGTTGGCGATGGGATGCTGCTCGCCGGGGTTGGCCCCCTGGATCCAGAACACGTCGGCCTCGTCTCGCAGGTCCGCCATGCTGTTGGTCATCGCGCCCGCGCCGAGGCTCGTGCGCAGCGCCCAGACGGTCGAGGCGTGGCACATTCGCGTGCAGTTGTCGACGTTGTTGGTCCCGTACCGGCGGGCGAGTTTCTGGAGGAGGTAGTTCTCCTCGTTCATCGTCTTCGAGGAGCCATAGAAGCCCATGGCATCGGGGTCGTACACCTCGCGGATGCGCGAGAGTTCGTCGACGATCAGGCTGTAGGCCTCCTCCCAGCTGGCCTCGCGGAACTCGCCGTCTTCTTTGATGAGGGGGTCTGTCAGACGGTCCTCGTGGTCGACGACCTCCGTCGCGGCCCCGCCTTTGATGCAGATTCGACCCTCGTTCACTGGCGCGTCGCCCCAGGGCATAAATCGCATGTCGCCGGGCTCCTCGCCGGGCTGTACCATGATCCCGCACCCTACGCCGCAGTAGGGACAGATCGTCTTGACTGGATCGTCGTGTTCTGATGACATTGGTGTACCCCACAGGTCCGACCTGTAGTGATTCGTCTGCCTGCAAATGACTCTCCCGACGGGCAAGAACCTTTCTCTCACACCGGGTGGAAGGCTCGCCGATCGTGAAGCGGCCGTGGGAAACTTTCACCCCACCTGGCGGCCAACGACCACGCGATGACGCTCGATCCGGACACCCTCGAGGCGTCGGCGAGCCGGTACGAGACCGTCCAGCCGCTGGCGACCGTCGAGGCCGAACACCGAGAGATGCTCCCCGAGACCTTCGCTAGCGGGGAGTACGGCTGGCGCGACCTCGAGTGGGTCGTCCAGTGGTACTTCCGGCGGTTCCTCGGTGCGTACCCAAACGCCACGCGCCGACGCGTAGAGGGGGTCTTCGGCGAGAACGATTACGAGGACGTACACCATGCCCTCTCGAGGGCTGTCGAGGCCGAGACGACCGAGCGAAAACTCGATGTGTTGTGTGAACTGATAGGAATAGGTTGTTCGCTCGCCTCGGCGTACCTCCAGTACCTCGAGCCCGGACGATACCTCGTGATGAGCCCTGCCGAGTGGGCCGTCCTCGAGGCAGCTGGTGAACTCGCCGAGCCGTATCCGGCCGATCCCAACGTGAGCGGGTACGACCGCTATCTCGAGACCTGCCGGAATATCGCGACACGTGGAGCGACCGATCTCTGGACCGTCTACCGGGCGCTATGGCTCGAGTGGTACGAGGGCCTCGGCGGCCCCGATCCGCGCACGCTCGAATGATGGAGGGGCGTTGGTAACCGGGGCCTGCATGCGCTGGGGGTTCTCTGAGAAGTACCTCGTTGCAGCGACGCGACTAACTTCAATATCCGTCGTGTGATCCCGAGCATACACTACAGAAGTCGAAGTGCTGGCCTGGACAACGACAGCAGCTGTCGTCCAGTTTCGACCGATTGCAGAAGCCGACGCGTGGCCCTGGACGACGACAACACATCCGGTCGCTTCGTCCCACCCACGTGAACCGCCCGAAGCGCCACCTCGAGACCCCAGAGACGACGCGGCCGGCTCAGAACAGTCCGGAGACGTTCCCCTCGTCGTCGACGTCCATCCCGGCGGCGGCGGGCTTTTCGGGGAGCCCCGGCAGGGTGAGGACGTCAGCCGTCAACACGACCAGGAACCCCGCGCCTGCCGAAGGGTAGACCTCGCCGATCTCGAGCGTCCAGCCCTCGGGAGCCCCTTTCTTGCTCGCGTCGTCGCTCAGCGAGTGGAACGTCTTGGACATACAGATCGGCACCTCGTCGAAGCCGAGGCCACCGAGACGTTCGATTTCGGACTCGGCGTCGCTATGATACTCGACGCCGTCGGCTCCATAAATCTCCGTCGCCACGGTCTCGATCTTCTCCTTGATCGGGGCGTCGATGTCGTACAGCGGCTCGAAGTCCGATGGGGATTCGGCGGCGTCGACGAGTTCGTTCGCGAGGTCGGCCCCGCCCTCACCACCCTCGAGGAAGACGTTGGATTCGGCGACGCGGACGCCGAGGTCCTCCCGACAGTGCTCGAGGACGGCCCCCACCTCGGCGTCGCTGTCGCCAGGGAACCGGTTCAGCGCGACCACGACCGGCACGCCGAACTGCTGGAGGTTCCGGACGTGTCTGTCCAGGTTCTCGAAGCCGCGCTCGACGGCCTCGACGTCCTCGGCCTCGAGGGCGTCCAGGTCCGCCGGCCACATGTCCTGGCCGTGGTACTTCAGCGCGCGGACGGAGGCCACGATGGTGACGGCGTCGGGTTCCATCTCCCCGAAGCGACAGACGATGTTCATGAACTTCTCGGCCCCGAGGTCCGAGCCGAAGCCGGCCTCCGTCACGAGGTACTCGGAGAGGTGGGCGGCGACGTCGTCGGCAAGCAGCGAGTTCGTCCCGTGGGCGATGTTCGCGAACGGGCCACCGTGGACGAACGCCGGCGTTCCCTCGATGGTCTGGACAACGTTTGGCTTGAGGGCGTCCTTGAGCAGGAGGGCGACTGCACCTGTCGCCTCGATATCGTCGACGGTGATCGGATTCGCGTCCTCGTCGTAAGCGACGATGATGCGGCCAACCCGCGCTTTGAGGTCGCTGATGCTGTCGGCGAGACACAGGACGGCCATCAACTCGGAGGCGGCGGTGAGGATGAAGCCGTCCTCGCGCGGAATGCCCGTGACCTCGCCGCCCAGGCCGATGGCGATCTCCCGCAGGACCCGATCGTTCATGTCGATCGCTCGCGGCCAGTTGACCCAGTTGACGGCGATGTCGAGGTCGTTACCCTGCTTGATGTGGTTGTCGAGCATCGTCGAGATCAGGTTGTGCGCCGATGTGAGGGCGTGAATGTCGCCCGTGAAGTGGAGGTTGATGTCCTCCATTGGCAGGACCTGCGAGTAGCCGCCGCCTGCTGCGCCACCCTTGACGCCGAAGACCGGCCCGAGTGAGGGTTCGCGGACGGCGACCAGTGCATCCTTCCCGATGTGGTTGAACGCCTGGCCGAGACCGACAGTCGTCACCGTCTTGCCCTCACCCATCGGTGTCGGCGTCATTCCCGTCACGAGGATCAGCTTGCCGTCGTCGTCGTGTTCGTTCCGAATGCGGTCGATGGCATCGAGTTTGACCTTCGCGATTTCGTCGCCGTACAGCTCGAGGTCGTCTCGCGCCAGGCCGAACGGTTCGACGACGTCCGCGATGTGATCCGTCTCGACGGCCTGTGCGATTTCGTAGTCGGTGGGTACCCCGTCGCCTGCGTCGTCGTCTGGTGACATGGTTGGGCTAGCTTTTCTGAGTACGAGTATCAATGTTGGCGTACGCATATGTTCCCGAATACGATGTGTTTGAACCGGACAGTCAGCTGAGTCACGGGAGTAAGGGCCCGAAAATCAGGCGTTGCCGGGAGGAAAGGGACAACCGGTGGCTTTCATGACAGCGTCACATCGACGCAGGTCGCCGAACCGAATTGCCACTCATCAGCTCCCCGATAGGTTGTGGTCCACTCGGTGTCGGGGCGTTTATTCCGTCGCCCGAGCAACACCTGATATGGAATTTCACGAGGCGGTCGATACCCTGTACGGACTGGATCGGATGCGACCAGAGATGGGAACGGAGACCACCGCCTCGTTGCTCGGACACCTCGGAGACCCCCACGCCGATCTGACTGCGGTACAGGTCGCTGGCTCGAACGGAAAGGGTAGCACGGTCGCTATGCTCGATCGCATCCTCCGGGAACACGGGCTGACGGTGGGCCGGTACGTCTCACCCGACCTGAACGACATCCGCGAGCGGGTCACCGTCGACGGCCAGAAGATCACGAAGGACGCGCTCGCCACATTCGTCGAGCAGGCCTGGCCCCACATCGACTCGATGGATGCGACGAACGAGGCCCCGACGTTCTTCGAGACACTCACTGCCATGGCCCTCTGGTACTTCGACCGCACTGATGTCGACGTGGCGATCCTCGAGGTCGGCATCGGCGGGCGCTACGACGCGACGAGCGTCGTTGAGCCAGCAGCCGCGGCGGTCACGAGTGTCAGCCTCGAGCATACCAGTGTTTTGGGAGACACCGTCGAGGAAATCGCGCTTGACAAGTGCCAGGTCGCCCCTGACGGGGCCCCGCTCGTGACCGGCACCACCGACACGGCCCTCGAGACGATCAGGGGCGAAACCGACGTGGTGACCGTCGGGGTGGCTGGCGAGGAATCGACCGACGATGGGATCCACTCGGACGTCGTCGTTGCGGAGACCGGGATGACCTCGCCGACGGAAGCGGGCGTCCAGCTCGAGGGGGGCGACTGGCGAGTGGAGACCCGTAGCCCGTTGCTGGGAGCTCACCAGGCCCTGAACGCCGGCATTGCGGCGACGCTGGCACGACAGGTCGACGACGTCGACGACGGAACGATCGCGAGGGGCATTCGCAACGTCCACTGGCCTGGACGGTTCGAGATTGTCGGGACCGACCCGCTGGTGGTCCTCGACGGGGCGCACAATCCGGCTGCCTGTGAAACCGTCACCGCGTTGCTCGAGCGCTTCGAGTACGAGGAGTGTACGCTCGTGTTCGGGGCCATGAGCGACAAGGACCACGCGGCCATGAGCCGAGCGCTTCCAGCCGCAGACACGGTCCTGCTCGCGGAACCGAACATCTACCGCGCCGAGGACACCGAGGCGCTGCAGACGGTCTTCGAACGCGAGCGCGGAACCGAGACGGACATTCAGCGCTGCCAGTCCGTCCATGACGCGATCAGGCAGGCGCTTGCAGGTGCGAGAGGGGACGATTGCGTGCTGGTCGCCGGCTCACTGTATCTCGTGGCCGAGGCGCGAAACTGGTGGACGCGCACGCCGGTATCCGCTCGGACAGACACCAGCCCGCGAGCCAGGGCCACCTTGCACAACGCCGACGTTCCGTCGTCGGTCCGCCGGGCGGGCGCGGGCGAACTGGTACACCGGACCGTTCACGTCAGGGTCCAGCGCGACCTCGCGACCGATCTCGAGGACAGACTCCGAGCACTGGGGGGGTCCGTGGCGCTCTCGGGCGTCGAGAAGACCGGCAAGCCCGTCGACGTGGTGCTCTCGGGCACGCTCGAGCAGTTTCGGGGTCTCATCGAGGACCTCCGGGGGCGTTCGGGGGAGGCGAGACGACTGGTCGATCACCTCCAGACCGTCCTCGAGATCGAACCCTCCTCGACCGACACCCCCTGGGGCGACGGCACGGCTGTCATGGGCATCCTCAACGTGACTCCGGATTCGTTCCACGACGGCGGGGAGTACGACCGGATCGACGCGGCCGTCGAACGGGCCCACGAGATGGTCGAACACGGTGCCTCGATCGTCGACATCGGTGGCGAGTCGACCAGGCCCGGAGCGGTACCCGTCACCGCGGACATCGAACGTGAGCGCGTCGTGCCGGTGATCGAGGCCCTCGAGGACCTGGACGCGCTGCTCTCGGTCGACACGCGGAAACCGGGCGTCGCCGAGGCTGCCATCGATGCCGGTGCCGGCATGGTCAACGACGTGACCGGCCTCGAGGATGCCCGGATGCGACAGGTCGTCGCCGACCACGACGTCCCGGTCGTTTTGATGCACAGTCTCTCCGCGCCGGTCGATCCCGACCGGACACCCGCCTACAGCGACGTGGTCACCGACGTCCTCGAGGACCTGACCGAACGGGTGTTGCTCGCGGAGCGGGCCGGCATCGATCGATCGCGGATCGTCGTCGATCCGGGACTGGGCTTCGGCAAGACCGCCACCCAGAGCTTCGAACTGGTGGACAGGGTCGAGGAGTTCCGGGGGCTCGGGACACCGCTGATGATCGGCCACTCCCGCAAGTCGATGTTCGCCTCGATCACCGAGGATTCCGCCGACCGGCTCGCTCCGACGGTTGCGACGACGGCCCTGGCCGCCGAGCGCGGTGTCGACGTGGTTCGCGTCCACGATGTCGCTCCAAATGCGGCAGCCGTCAGGGCAGCCGAGCGCACCCTCGACACCCACGAAGAACGGTAACGCCTGAGCATCCGCCGCCTTGCGCTCAACGGAACCCGCCGACGCACCAGCCACCAGCACGGCACGCGCGTCCCTCTCGGCGAAGCCCGTGAAGCCGACGAACGTCGACCCGGTGGACCTGGGCTCGACGAACCTGCCCGACGTTGGGTCGATGCCTGCCTCCGACCGTCGAGTGTCGGCTGACCACCCCTTGCGATCAACCTCGAGCTATCAAATTTGTTTACTTTTGTGGTCGGCCTCGAGATCACCAGGATCCACCCAGTTCGTGGACCGCTCCGGGGAACTCGATCGAGAAATACGGCGGTCGCTAAAGCGCCCAGAAACGGCTTTTTGACGGATCTTGTTCGGATTTCCTCGAGAGCATAACTGATCTGCGAGTGGACAGTTGTCTGTCATTTATACCGTCTTTTATAATCGACCGAAACCACGTTGTGCATATGCTATTGTCAGCCAAACCGAACCTGACTGGCCGAACAGCCGGGGCGCGTACCTGGCCGTCACAAGCGCCAACGGAGGGTGACCGTCGATGAGCGACGATTTCCCCGCGGCTGCCGAGACCGTCATCATCGGCGCTGGTATCGTTGGGAACAGTCTCGCCTACCACCTCGCGAAGGAGGGACGCCGTGACATCCTGTTGACCGACAAGGGGCCGCTACCCGACCCCGGTGGGTCGACGGGCCACGCCTCGAACTTCCTGATGCCCGTCGAGCACTCCAAGGAGATGACCCATCTCACTCGGCGGAGCATCGAGCAGTATGAGGATATGGACACCTTCACTCGGAGTGGCGGCCTCGAGGTCGCCCGAACCGACGAGCGAATGGCGGAACTCAGGCGGCGCGTCCAGTCGGCAAAGGCCTGGGGAGAGGCCGGTCGCCTGGTCGACGTCGAGGAGATCGAGGAGATGGTCCCCTACCTCAACACGGACATCATCAAGGGTGGGTTCTACAGCGAGGGTGCGGGGACCTGTGACCCGCTTCGAGCGGGCGAGGTGATGCGGGCGCGGGCGGACGCCGAGACCGACGGCGGCCTCACGGTCTCGCCGAACACGGAAGTCCTCGACGTCCACGTCGAAGACGGGGAGATCCAGGCCGTCGAGACGGACCGCGGTACCGTCGAGGCGGGCGAGGTTGTCATCGCTGCGGGCCTCTGGAGCCCGAAGATCGCCGACATGGCGGGCGTCGACATGCCGCTGACTCCCGCCGTCCACCAGATGGTCAGCGTCGGCCCGATTTCGTTCTTCGAGGACTACGAGGGTGAGATATCCTTCCCCGTCGTCCGTGACATGGACACCCAGATGTACGAGCGCCAGCACGGCAACGACCTCGAGGTTGGCTCCTACCAGCACCGACCGATCCTCTGGGACGTCGACGACGTGCCATCGATCGACGAGGCCCCGCTCTCGCCGACCCAGCCACCGCTGACCGAGGACGCCTTCGAGCAGTCGATGGCCGACGCCCTCGAGATCGTGCCCGAACTGCTGGACGATCCCCAGGCAGGTGTCCGTCACGAGATCGACGGTCTGTTGTCGGTGACGCCGGACGGGATGCCCTTGCTCGGACCGCTCCAGGACGTCGACGGCCTCTGGTCGTGTTCGGCGGTCTGGATCAAGGAAGCCCCCGCGATCGGCGAAGCCGTCGCCCAGTGGATGACCCGCGGCTGGTCGGAGATCGACCTCCACGGCTCGGACGTCAACCGCTTTTACGAGTACGGAACCTCGAAACAGTTCGTCGAGAACCGCGCTCACGAGGGCTTCCAGAAGATCTACGGCATCGTCCACCCGGCCGAGCAGTGGCAGAGCTCCCGTCCGCTCCGGACCAGTCCGTTCTACAACCGGCAAGAGGACCTCGGGGCCCGATTCTTCGAGGCCGCCGGCTGGGAGCGCCCACAGTGGTTCCGCTCGAACGAGGACCTCGTCCGGAAGTACAACGAGGAACTCGAGGGGCTCCTCCGGGGCAACGAGTGGGACTCCCGGTGGTGGTCAAACACTATTCTCGGCGAGCACCTGCACATGCGCGACCACGTCGCCATGGTCGGGGACATGGGATTCGGAAAGTTCGACTTCGTCGGCTCGGACGTCGTCGAGTACCTCGAAAAGATGGCCGTCGGCCGCGTCGACGTGGACGTGGGCAAGACCGTCTACACGCCGATCCTGGCCGAGAACGGGGGCTTCGTCTCCGACCTCACCATGGCACGGATGGGCCCCGAACAGTATCGGGTCATCACTGGCGGTGCCGCGGCCGGTGCCGACCGCGCCTGGTTCGGGAGTCACATCCCCGAGGACGCCGACGTCGAGTTGATCGACCGGACCGAATCGCTGTGCACGCTCGGTGTCTGGGGGCCGGATGCCCGCAACGTCGTTCAGTCCGTCACTGAAGAGGACGTCTCCCACGAGGCGTTCCCGCCGTACACCGCCCAGCACATCACGGTCGGCGAGGTCGACGCCTGGGCGATGCGGCTGTCCTACGTCGGCGAACTCGGCTGGGAGATCTACGCCCCGATGGGCCAGGGGCAACGCCTCTGGGACGTCATCGCCGAGGCCGGCGAGGAGTACGACATCCGCCCGGTCGGGATGGGCGTCTACGGCACCACCGGCCGCATGGAGAAGGGCTACCGTCTCCACGGCCACGAACTCGAGCTCGAGTACAACCCGGCCGAGGCGGGCCTCACCTTCCACGGGGTCAAAGAGGCCGACTTCATCGGGAAAGAGGCCTACGCGCAGGCGATCGAGGAGGCGAACGCCGCGACGCTGTGTACCCTCTCGGTCGACGACCACACCTCATCTGACGGCGAGCGTCGCTTCATGCTGGGCAACGAGCCGATACTCGACCAGGACGGTGAGGTCATCGTCGACGACCACGGCCGGGAGTCGTACGTCACGAGCGCGGGCACCGGTCCGAGCGTCGGCAAACACCTCCTGATGGCGTACCTCCCGCCGGAGCACGCAGAGGAGGGGACCAGCCTGCAAGTCGAGTACATGGGCGAACAGTACCCGGTGACCGTCGAGGTCGTCGGCAGCCGACCGCTGTTCGACCCGAAAAACGAACGCATCCGGAGCTAAAGCCATGCACGTCCTCGCCTGTATCAAACGCGTCCCCAACACGGGCGCATCGATCGTCCTCACCGACGACGAACAGCACATCGACGCGAGCAACCTCGGGTTCACCATGAGCCCACACGAGGAGTGTGCCGTCGAGGAAGCCATCCAGCTCACCGAAGATCACGGGGGGAGCTCCCACGTCCTCACGCTCGGCCCGTCCGAGGCCGACGAACAGCTTCGAACCGGCCTCGCCATGCAGGCCGACGAGGCGACGCTCCTCGAGACGGACGGCGAGGAGTGGGGGCCGAGAGCCACGGCCGCAGCCATCGCCAGGGGGATCGAACATCAAGGCGATGGCGAGAACCCGTTCGACGTCCTACTCTTCGGCAACGAGTCGGCCGACACGGCGAACTACCAGGTCGGTGTGCACGTGGCGAAGCGACTTGGCCTGCCCTGCGTAACGGGAATCAAATCACTCGAGATCGAGGACGGAACCGCCATCGCCGGACGCGAAGTCTCCGGCGGGGAGGAGATTTATCGGGTCGATCTCCCGGCCGTCATCACGGTCAAGGAGGGGATCAACGAGCCACGGTACGCCTCGATGCGTGCGAAGATGCGCGCTCGAAACCAGGAGATACCGACCCTCGAGCCGGCGGGCGAATCCGGGCCGGGCACCCTCGAGAAGATCAGACTCGAGGCCCCCCAAACGGACGACAGCGAGGCCGAGATCCTGGGAGAGGGTCCGGAGGCGGTTCCCGACGTGATCGAAGTTCTCGAATCGGAGGTTGAGGTGCTATGACGCTCGCGCTCGTCGAACACGAAAACGGCTTCCCGGACGAACTGTCCCTCGAGATGCTCACGATGGCCCGGGACCTCGCCGCCCAAGAGGGTGAGGACCTCGAGGCCGTCGTGATCGCCGGGGAAGAACCGGTCACCGAGGAACTCGGGGCCCACGGGGTCGAGACCATCCACCGGGTCACCCACGAACGGCTCGACGCCTACGCACCGGAGGCCTGGGGCGAATCCCTGGCGCAGGTGGCCAGGGAGACGAACGCCGGCACCATCGTGGGTCCTGGCTCGGACCGCTCCCACGAGGTTCTGGCACACGCCGGGGCGGTCCTCGATGCGCCGATGGCCACGAATTGCGTCGACCTCGAGGTCGATCCGGGCGGCAGCTACGAACTCACCCGACAGCGCTGGGGCGGGAGCTTACTCGAGCACGCACACCTCGAGGGTGACGTGAAGCTGGTGACGGCAGCCGAACACGAGTACTCGATCGAGGCGGCAGCCGAACCTGCCGACCCGACGACCGAGACGATGACCCCTTCACTCGAGGACGCCCACTTCCGCGTCCAGGTCGACCGCGTCGAGACCGGTACCGGCGAGGGCATCCCACTCGGTGAGGCGCGGGTCGTCGTCGGGGGCGGACGCGGGGTCGGTGGCCCCGAGAACTTCGATCAACTCGAGGAACTCGCCGACTTGCTTGGCGGCACCGTCGGCTCCTCACGGGCGGCAGTCAACGAGGGCTGGCGACCACACGACGACCAGATCGGCCAGACCGGAGCGAAGATCAGCCCAGACATCTACGTTGCCTGCGGGATCAGCGGTGCCGTCCAGCACATGGTGGGCTGTAAGGGATCGGAACGCACCCTCGCGATCAACACCGATCCGGAGGCGGCGATCATCCAGAAGGCCGACTGGGCCGTCGTCGGTGACCTCCACGAGGTCGTGCCGGCACTGAACGAGGCCATCCGCGAACGCCAATAAAGGTGGGGACCAGCGGGTTCCGTGGGTGTTCACATCGGTATCACTCGAGGAACTCGACGAGCCGAAACGGAACGTAATAGTCTGGCAGTGAACCGCCACGAAGTACAAAACGATCGGACGGCAAACCGTGAACGATTTGCCTTCAGTGAGCGCTCAGTTCCGGCCGAGGAGTCGCGAAAGGAGGCTGCGAACGCGACCGGGTTCGAGGAGGAACGTCGGCGTTCCGGGGAGGTAGGGTTCGAATGCGTCTGGGGTTCGTTGCTTGTCGGCGTCCTTACTGGCAGTGGCCATAGGTGTAACTCGGTATCGAGTGAATATGAGACTTTGCAATGTAGTTCCGGAGTTGCAAATTATAATTCGTTATTGTGAAAGCTCGAGCAGGCCTCGACATCCCCGCGTCCGGATCGATACCCCGAGCCAATCGGGATACAGGAAAGCCTTTTCCACCATCCGACCATCCATCAACCATGGCGTATCGGGCACCGAACCGACTCATTCGTGTCGACCTCACTGCTGGGGACGTGACCAGCGAGGAGATCCCGGACGAATGGCGTCGTCGATACATCGGTGGGAAGGGCCTCGGTGCCAGATATCTCGTCGACGAACTCGAGGCCGGCGTTGACCCGCTCGGACCCGAGAACGTCCTGCTGTTCATGCTCGGGCCCGCATCGGGCGTCCTGCCAGGGGAGGGGCGATACGCGGCGATCACCAGGTCACCCCTCACCGGAACCTTCCTCGACTCCTACGCCGGTGGCGAGTTCCCCTCGGTCCTGGCCGGCGCACTCGAGGACCACCTCGGCATCCTCGTTACCGGCCACTCGAGCGAGGCGGTCAGCCTCGTGGTCGAGGACGGCGACGCCCAGCTCCAGCCGGCGGCCACCTGGGGGCAAGACGCACTCGAGACGGCTCGAGCCCACCCGGAGGCAACGGTTGCCTGTATCGGCCCCGCCGGTGAACGGCAGGTCACCTACGCAACCATCGCCGCCGACGAGGCAACACACCACGCCGGGCGGGGCGGTGCGGGGGCGGTCATGGGTTCGAAACGATTGAAGGCTGTCGTCGCCCGGGGACGTCCCCCGGATCCCGACGGGGCCATCGCGAGCCTGGCCGCGCGCGAAACCGAACGCTACGAGGGTTCCGAGACCGGCCGCTGGCAGCGGGCCTCTGAGACGCTCGAGACCGTCGAGTTCGCCGACGAAACCGACGTGCTGGCAGCCCATGGCTGGCAGAAACGTGGCTTCGAGGGGGCGAGCGATGTGGGCGTCGACGCCGCTCGGGCGGCGGCCGACGGGCGCGAACGGGACGGCTCGATCCCCGGCGGATTTCGCATCGAAACCGACGATGGCGAAACCGTTCCGCGTGGCGCGACGGCCATGTCACTCGGGGCTGGCCTGGGTATCGACGACTTCGAGGCCGTCGTCGACCTGGGAGACCGGTGCAACCGACTCGGGATCGACCTGATCGACGCCGGAAACGCCGTTGCGTGGGCGATCAGGGCGGCCGAAGCTGGCCACCTCGAACGGGACCTGAGTTTCGACGACCCCGAGGGTGCTGAGACACTCCTCGAGGAGATCGCCAACCGATCGAGTGCGTTGGGTGACGCACTGGCCGACGGCGTAGAGCGAGCCGCGAGTACTGTCGGCGGTGCGGATCTGGTGCCCTCGGTCAAACGCATGTCGCTGCCGAACTACGATCCACGAGCAGTCGAGAGCATGGCGCTCGCCTATGCGACGAGCGACCGCGGCGCGTGTCACCGCCGAGCCAGACCCGTCGAGAAAGCCGCGTTCGACGGGCCGTGGTCACCCGAGCGCACCGCCGAGGCGGTCGTCGCGGCCCAGGACGTCCGGTCGCTTCGGTGGAGTCTGATCGCGGACGACTTCGTCGGCGAGGCGGTCGACGAGGCAGCCTGGCTCGAGGCCGTGGACGCACCCGTCGAGGGGCTGGCTGCCGCTGGCGAGCGGATCTGGAACCTGGTACGACTGTTCAACGTGCGTGAGGGATTCGATCGGGAGGACGATGCGTTGCCACCGACGCTGACGGGACCATCAGGTGTCGATGCCGATCGATTCGAGGCGATGCTCGAGGTCTATTACGACCGTCGAGGCTGGGACGCAAGCGGCACGCCGACTGCAGAGACCCTGTCCAGACTGGGACTCGAGGACGTCGCGGCAGACATGGGCGAGTCAGTCGGTATCGGGCAGCTAGACGGCCACGAGTAGGGTTTGGTCTGTCCCATGCGGGACCCAATCACGATGTGGATGGCCCGCCTTCGAACTCGCTATCGATGTCGTCACCGTCATTGCCATCGGGCCCGCCACCGCGACCACTGCCTGGCCCGTCACCAACAGCAATCGCTCGCTCACCGTCCACACCGCCCACGATTCCGTCCTCACTGTCGCCCTCGAGCACCACCGCCTCGATGAGTCGTGCGGCACCCCGCCTGAGACGACCGCTCACCGCCGTGTTCGAACGATCGAGGGTCGCCGCCAGTTCCTCGAGGGTGATCTTCCGGGGTTCCTCGTAGTAGCCGTGGACGTACGCCGCCACCAGGGCCTCCATCTGGGCATCGGTCAGCCCGTAGTTCAGATCGGCAGTGTGGTCGTCCTCCTGGCGCAATTCGAGAATTTCGAGGTGGATGCCGCGTTCGGTCGCGTAGCTGTCGAGGGCCGTCAACGCTTCGTGACTCCGCAACTGGAGGCGAAGCACCCAGCCCTGGTCGTGGCTCCGCGCTTCCTGTGTCAGGCCGCCACAGTCGGTGATCGCCGGCGTGAGCAACTCGGCGTTCTCGCTGTAGGTGATTCGGTAGGTTCGGCCGCCGGAGCGCTCGTCGAGACGCCTGAACTCGCGTACCGACCGGTCCGCCTCGAGGCTGCTCTCGAGCGTGTCGACGTTCGGCGCGTCGATCCAGAAGAGATAGCCGTCGTTCCGTGGGTCAGTCCCGGCGCTGGGCAGGACGCTGACGGTCGCGCCCGGACACGACCGAATGGTGTGAGCAAGCCCGAGATCGGGGTGTTCGACGTAGACGTGCGTCGAGATGACCATGGGTGACTCAATCGGGCCGTCGGCAGTCGGCCTCGGTTACATGGATTGTACTCACAGCGCACTCTTATGCGTTCGCCCCACGAACGGGTCTCACTCCGCCGACTCCTCGATGACGAGCGTCGACCCGATCAGTGCCCGCAACCCACGTGTGAGTCGCCCAGCGACGGCCGACGGAGAGATGTCCAGTTCGTCGGCCAGGTCGGCCAGGCCGGCCTCTCGTGGTTCCCGAAAGTATCCCGCTTCGTAGGCCACGACGAGCGTCCGTCGCTGTTCGGCGGTCAACGACTCCAGGGAGCCACCACCGATCGCCGGGCGCTCACCGCGATGGAGACCACGGATCTCGAAGTCGAAACCCGCCTCGCGAGCGTGGTGCCAGATGGCCTGGGCCGCGTCGTGATCCGGAAGGAGCCAGCGCTCGTACCACCTCGCTGTGTCGTTTTCGCCAGGCAATGCCCGTGCCTCCAGCACGTAGCCACCCATGTCGGTCACTTCGGGGGCGAGAAGTTCGGTATCCGCAGCGAACTCGATGCGCCCGAGTCGCCGCTCAGCAAACTCGGCCAGCAGCGTGGCGTCACGAACCGTGTGATCGGCCTCGAGTGCTGCCATGAGCGTCTCCGGGTCGGTCTCGTCGAACCGGAAAAAGTGAACGGCGTGGTGGGGATTCGTCCCCGCGTCGCGGACGACCGTCACCTCGAGGTCGGGAAGCGCCTCGAGCGTGCCGGCGAGGGCTCCTCGATCGTGTGCGAAGCGAACGTCGGTGACGATCGGCATGTGGGTCAGCCCCCTCGTTGGGGGGCCAGGCCCTCGAACGGCTTAGCTCTGTAGGGTGTGGCCGAGCGAGCGCTGGTGGCTGTCACTCCAGGACTGCCTCGCTGTCAGGGCGAGCCTCGACCGACCCACGTCCCTCAGTTGGCCGCCGAAACTTCGCGCAACCGCTCGATGATCTCGCCGCGAGTGACCTCACTCCGGTCATCAGCCGCGAGTCGGCCGCTGACGAGATCGAGTAGATCGTACTCCCGCAAGGTCTCGACGGTATCCCGGCGATCGAGACCGAGCTGTTGGGTGACTTCGTAGATCGTCCGTGAGTTTCTGACGGCCTCGACGAGGGTATCGACATCGACGTCCCGGGTGAGCCCGATGCCGTCGGTCAGGACGACCGGGTCCGTCGAGTCCGCAGTCGCTGTGGCGGGCTCATCCGGGGAGTTCACTGGCGCTGTCGATTGCTCCCGGTCGTCATCGTCGGTATCGTAACTGGTTGGTTCGTGGATACCGTTGTCGATCATATACCGGCGGACCGTTTCCGGGGTGACGTCCATCTCGATCACCTCGGCCATCTCGGCGAAGGTTTCACAGGAATCGTAAATCTCGTTCAACAGTTCCGTATCACGGAACGGAGGGACCGAACGATCGCCTCCCTCCGTGGATGACGGCTCCCCATCCCGGGCCAGAGACGGTGTCGCCGGTCGACCTCGATCTGGAGCGGTCGATTCACCGCGGCCACCCTCACCGCCAGCTCGCTTGCCCTCTCGAGGTGCTCGCGCCTCCGCCATCGGTTCCTCGCGGGCTCGATCCCGTCGGATGGTGGCGTTGGCGGGCCCGCCGCCCGTCGTTTCACCGGCCACCAGCGAAATATCGAGAACCGCAGCAATCGTGCCATCCGGATCGATCGTTGCTTCCCGAAGCTCTGTCGTCACCGCGGGGCCGAGCGACGAGAGCACGTCGGCCCGCTCGAACGAGAAGTGAATGCCACCCTCGTCGTCGACGAACGCGGATCGGAGGGCAAGGGCGCCCTCCTCCTCGAGATACGCACCGAACGGGATCTCGAGGTCGAGTGTCGCGGTCAGTTCCTCCTCACCGGTGAGACGGTCGGGCAGGTCGACGCCGGTCACTGTTCCGATGTCGCCATCGATGCGTTCGACGATCGTGGTCAGATCGCGCAGCGGTCCGGTGACACCCATGTTAACTATACTCTTTATCGCCCCGCTTCGTGATTGTTGATCATCAATGCTGTAGGTGTTTAAGTGGTAAGCGGCAGTAATAGGTAAACAATAATAATTGTAGACGGGGCAAAGCGGGACTGCTGGGGAGAGTCAGAAGAGTCAACGCGTTTTCAATAGAACGCCCGGTCTCGACCCCCCAGTTAGAGAGAGAGATTCCGACGGGCGGACAATACCTTGTCGGATTCCTCCCACGGCTAAAGCCGTGGGCTTCCTCCTTGTCTCGTGTGAATTTTCGACATGGGACTGGCGCTCGGCGAACGAGCGGCCACCAACAACTCCCTGGGTCGACGCGGCATCGACGGCGAGCGAAGGTGTCGCCACCGGTCCGGTGGCTGGCAGTTTTTACCGCTTGCGAGAGTGACACACGGACACCGTCGATGCAACACCTTTGTATCGGTGTATTCCGGAGTGGCTGGTATGACAGATCACGTCGTCGTCCTCGGTGCAGGCTATGCCGGGGCTGGGGCAATACAGTCGTTGCAATCGGAACTCGATGATAACGCTCGTCTCACCTGGATTTCGGATACCGATTATCACCTCGTTCTCCACGAATCCCACCGCGTGATTCGCGATCCGACGGTTCGATCTGACATTACCATTCCGACTGCCGACATCGCTGATCCAACGACCCGGTTCATCCAGGACACCGTGACTGGGCTCGAGCCCGATGAACGACTGATCCACCTCGAGGACGGCGAGGACGTCGAGTACGATTACGTGCTGGTCGCACTGGGCAGTTCGACGGCGTTCTACGGCATTCCCGGCATGGCCGACCACGCCCTGACCCTCAAGAGCCTCGACGACGCCCTCGAGATTCACGATCAGGTTGCCGAGGCCGGGACGAACGCCACCCGTAGCGAACCCGCACAGGTCGTCATCGGCGGGGCCGGCCTCTCGGGCATTCAGACGGCCGGAGAGGTCGCGGCCTACCGTGATGAGCACCGAGCCCCCATCGAGATCCACCTCGTCGAGGCGCTCGAAGAGATTTTCCCCGGCAACGACCCAGCAATCCAGCGGGCGCTTCGCTCCCTCCTCGAGGAGGCAGGCGTCCACATTCACACGGACGATCCGATCACGGAAGCCGAGGCAAACGTCATCCGGTTCGACGAAGGCGACCCCCTCGAGTACGACGTCTTCGTCTGGACCGGCGGCATTACGGGTCGTGAGGCACTCGACGAAACGCCCCTCGAGAACCAACACAACCGCGTGAACGCCGAGGCCAACTTCCAGACCTCCGACGAACGCGTCTTCGCAATCGGCGACTCGGCGATCATCGACCAGGGCGATCAGCCCGCACCACCGACCGCACAGGCGGCGTGGCAAGCCGCCGAACTCATCGGTGAGAACATCGCTCGAGCGATCGACAACCGCCCGCTGCGGACCTGGGAGTACGACGACAAGGGGACGGTCGTCTCGGTCGGCGACAAGGCTGTCGCCCACAACGTCAAGCACCTCCCGGTCGACGCCTTCGGGGGCTTCCCGGCGAAGAATCTGAAGAAACTGATCGCCGCGCGCTGGATCGCGGATATGACGTCCTGGAACCGGGCGCGAAAGGCCTGGTCGGTGTTATAAACTGCCCCTGAGAACGTATCCGGCCACGAGCAACAGACGCTGGGGGCCGAGTCACGCATTCGTTAGCGTCGGTCATCCCATGATTCGTGTCCTCTCACTCCCCACTGCCATCCTCGCGAGTGCTGCCGTGGCGAGTGCGCTGGGCGGTGGGTGCGTGGGAACCCACAGCGCCGCGGATCTCTTCGCTGGAGGGCCGACACTCCTCGAGACCGGGGAGAGATGGTTCACCGGGACCCTCGCTGAGGCCAACGGACCCCTCGCCTACGCACTCGTCTTCGTCCTGGCTGCGATCCCGTGGCTCGAAATACTGCTGGTGATCCCCGCTGGCATCGCCGTCGGTCTGGATCCACTGCTGATCGGCGTTCTCGCCTTTCTCGGAAACGCCCTGCCGATATACGGGATCGTGGTTGCCACCGACAGCGTCACCGGGTGGCTCGACGAGCGACGTCCCGGCGATCGATCGAACCGGCGTCAGCGGGCGGTTTCCGTCTGGAACCGATGGGGGATGCCGGGGCTCGCTCTCTGTTCGCCCATCCTGACCGGCGTTCATCTCGGGGCCGTCATCGCCCTCGGTCTCGGGGCATCGCGTCGGAACACGCTCGTGTGGATGGTCGGCTCGATCGCCGTCTGGACGATCGTCATCACGGTCATCTCGATCACGGGTGTGTCCCTGCTCCGCCGATAAGTATCACAGCGACGGAACGGAACCGCCACCTACGGAGACCGCCTGCTGGTCATCTTACTGGTGATCGTCCCTCCTGGGTCGAGAATCACTGGGGAGCGACAACAGTAGTTCGTACGAAGGGGTTCGACGTAACGCATCGGCGAGAGTAAACGGAGCACTCGACGCGAGGGCCACCTTGCTACACTCGAGCAGACACCGAACGCTCGAGGACACATTCCTGATGACATCGGTTGGCGCATCATTTAGGAGCCTCGAGTCGCTACTGTGGGTGTGCAGGGCTCACCGATCGTGCTGGCCATCGCCGCCGCATTTGGGGGGATGACCGCGCTGATGGCAATCGGGGCGGTCGTCACCGGTTCCCCCGTTGCGCTGTTGGTCGCCATCCCGCTTGCCGTGACCGCCTACTTCATGTACTACCACGCCAGCGGCAAGCTGCTCAGGCAACTGGCTCGCCGCGAGGCACGCGTCCGCCAGCGGCGTAGGCGGGGAGAGCCGGCAGGGAGCAGCCGGCGTCGCGGCGGCTTCGGTGCTGGCCCACGGCGTCGCGGTGGGCCACGAACCCGCGCGGAACGGGAGGCCCGCTTCGGACGCACACAGGACCCCTTCCAGGGGAGTGGCAGTCGGGATCCCAGGGACAGGGCCCCCTCGAGTGCGAGCGGGCCGACGCCTGCGGAGGCCCGTGACATTCTGGGCATCGATGGTCCGGCCGACGAGGCGTCGATCAAGGCAGCCTATCGCGAGCGGGTGAAGGCCACCCATCCCGACCGCGGTGGTGACGAAGCGGAGTTCAAGCGGGTGACGGCTGCCTACGACCGATTGAGCGATTGACTGGCGGCCACAGTAACCGGGGAGGTGGCCAGCGCCACCTCGAGCACTCGTGAGTTTGCCTGGCCACCCGTGACAACGGGTAGCAATTGACGGGAAGGCTTTTGACGTGTGGATTGTTACGACCTCACATGAGCCGTAACCGGGCCCTTCTCGAGCGGGCCCTGGAACGTGGCGAAGAGGACGGTGGCAACGTCGAATTCAAGGAACGATTGCTGCAATCCGTTCACCTCGAGGGCGGTCGACGGGAGAGTCTAGCCGCCCAACTTCGCCACCGGGTGCTGTCTGGCGACGGCGAGGCAACGTACGTGGTCGGCGTCACCGACGACGGTGGCCTCGCGGGTATCGACGCGGACACCTTTTCGGAATCGATGGACGTCCTCTCCCTGCTCGCCGAAGAGGCGGAGTGTCACATCGCCGATGTCCAGACCTGGGGGGTCAACGAGGGTATCGTCGGTATCGCCAAGATCCAGGAGGGTGCCGTCCTCGAGACCGACGACCAACACGTCGTCGTCGGGACCGCAGGTCACGTCGACCACGGCAAGAGCACGCTCGTGGGCTCGCTCGTTACCGGGCAGGCCGACGACGGCGACGGAGCCACGCGGGCCTTTCTGGACGTCCAGCCACACGAGGTCGAACGCGGGCTCTCCGCCGACCTCTCCTACGCCGTTTACGGCTTCGACGAGGACGGTCCGGTCCACGTTCGCAATCCGAACCGGAAGCAAGACCGTGCCGAGGTGGTGGAGGCGGCCGACAGACTGGTCTCCTTCGTCGACACCGTCGGACACGAACCGTGGCTTCGAACCACAATCAGGGGCCTCGTCGGCCAGAAACTCGATTACGGCCTGTTGACCATCGCCGCCGACGACGGCCCGACCAGAACGACCCGCGAACACCTCGGGGTCCTCCTGGCGACCGACCTGCCGACGATCGTCGCGATCACGAAGACTGACCTCGTCGACGACGATCGGATCGACGAACTCGTCCTCGAGGTCGAACGCCTCCTTCGCGAAGTGGGGAAATCACCCCTCCGGGTGAGTCGGCACGGCGTCGAGGCCGCAATCGAGGAGATCGGCGACACGGTCGTCCCCATCGTGGAGACGAGCGCGATGACGATGGCCGGCCTGGACGTCCTCGACGAACTCTTCGATCGCCTCCCGAAGACCGCGAGAGGAGAGGGTGCGTTCCGAATGTACGTCGACCGAAGCTACTCGGTGACTGGCGTCGGCGCGGTCGCCTCGGGCACGGTGATGCGCGGTGCAGTCGAGGCCGGCGACGATCTGCTCCTCGGGCCGATGGCAGACGGCACGTTTCGCGAGGTGGAGGTTCGCTCGATCGAAATGCATTACCATCGGGTCGATCGAGCGAAGGCCGGGCGGATCGTCGGCATTGCGCTGAAAGGCGTCAAGGAAACCGAAGTCGAGCGGGGAATGGTTCTGCTACCAGCAGATACGGATCCGTCCCCAGTGCGGGAGTTCGAGGCCGAGGTGATGGTGCTGAACCATCCCACCCGAATCGGTGACGGCTACGAACCGGTCGTCCACCTCGAGACCATCGGCGAGGCAGCGAGATTCACCCCCGAAAACGGGCGACTCCTTCCCGGCGACAGCGGCCGCACACGGGTTCGATTCAAGTTTCGCTCCTATCTCGTCGAGGAGGGACAGAAGTTCGTGTTCCGAGAGGGACGGAGCAAGGGTGTCGGGACCGTGACCGAGGTGTACCCAGCCGACCAATGAGGATCGGTGGATCGCAGTAGACGCAATCAGTGCGGGCAGACTGGATCAGCCATCGAGTCTACATCGTCTCGGCCTCACCGCAGTTCGTCGAACAGTCTCCCCGGGTCGAACCCCTCGAGAGACTCGAGGACGGCGTCGGGTGTCGGCGTCCGGCCTGCATCCCTCGACGGGGGTTCATCGGGGACCCAGACCGACCGAATTCCCGCTCTCCTGGCACCCGCAACGTCACTCGAGAGCGAGTTGCCAACGTGACAGGCTCGCTCCGGTGGCGTCGATAACGCCTCGAGGGCGATCGAAAACGGCTTCGCATCCGGCTTGGGTGCGGTTTCGTAGCCTGCGAACACCAGCGTGTCGAATCGGTCCTCGAGCCCCAGTCCCTCCAGTTTCCGTCGTTGCATCGCCGGATCGCCGTTGGTGACCAGCCCCAGCCGGTACCGTTCGCAGAGTTCCTCGAGGACCAGCGGGACGCCGGGGAGTGGATCGACCGCTCGCTGGTCACGTTCCTCGGCGAAGGCCTGGGCGACTGCCACGCCCATCGCCCGGTCGTGACCGGTCTCGGCAGCCAGATCACCGAAACACTGCGCCCGAAGCTCGTGGATGTCCGCACTCGAGGCGAGATACTCGTCGTAGCGATCGTAGTAGGCGGTCGGCTCGAACAGCGGTTCGACACCGACGCGTTCGAACGCGACCGTCAGCACCTCGCCTGCCGATCGGCGATACCGACAGAGTGTGTCGTCGAGGTCGAAGAGAACGGCTGCCGGGTCGGTGCTGGCCATCGGGCTCGACTAATCCTGCGGGCTACCAGGTCAAAAAGCGGTCGGTCGACGCTGGACCCTCGAGCCGGTCACCCGCCGCCGAGCCAGCGCGGTCGAAGGGGTCACCGACGAGCCCTGCAGATGACGTTCGCTAGCCGGCCCGTACGTAACCCCCGTCGACTCGTTCGGCCAACTCGAGCAAGACCGCCCACTCGAGCAGTCGGCGGACGCGCTCGCCCCAGATCTCGCTCAGTCGCTGGCGGTGTTTGTGGCGCTCGTAGTGAGGGATCGACCCCGAATCGCGGAATCGCTCGAAGACCTCCGTCGCCGAACGTGGCTCCTCGGCCACCTCGAGCAGGTCGAGGACCTCGCGAGCACCGTAGACCCGCTCGAGAAACATCCGACGAACCGACTCGGGGTCGGGCTCGGTCCGCTCGCGATAAAAGCCGGCCTGTCCCTCGGCAGCGAGTCCCAGGGCGCGGAGAAAGGTGAGCCAGGTCCGTGCCTCATCGCGCGGGCCGATGGCCGTCTCGCGCATGATCCGCGCACAGCAGTCGTCCTCGGTGCCGGGAACCAGCGGGATGGCCCCCTGAACCGTCTCGAGGAACGCGAGCGAATCCGGCGCTTCGGGGACGAGTTTGAACTGCATGAATCTAGAGTCCGAAGGACGCCTGCAGGACGGATTCGTCGGTCTCGCCAAACGCGTACGTTGGGCCGCCGAGCACGTCGACGGTCACGCGTGCAGGGCCGAACAGATCGGCCGCGGTCCCCTCGAACGACCAGCCCTCGTCGTCGAACACGTCCACGAATGGCCGGCCGTGTTCTTCTGGCGCACTCGAGAGGATCCGATCGAAGCCGTCGAAGTCCTGACGGACGACGAGGTGAGCACTCCCACCGTAAGCGATGGCGTCGTTCGCTCGACCGATGGCGACTTCCTCGTCCCCGGCCACCGGTGGGACGGGTGCCCGTCCTGTCGCCGATACGATCTCAAGGGGATCGTAGCCCAGTTCGGTCAGGTTGAAGATCGCCAGTTCCGCCACCCGTGCGGCGCTGGTGACGCTACCCACGACACTCGCTGTGGGATACGCCAGCACGAAGACGCCACTCGTGTCGACCTCGGCGAGATCCGCGATCTGCTTGGCGACAGCCGGCGTCGGCAGCGTCTCCGTCTCGACCGCGAGCGCCGTAAATTCGAAGGCGTCCGTGTACCCGACGCGGTGAAACTCCGTCTCCTCGGCGACCAGCGCTCGGGCCGGGCCGCTGCCCAGTCCCTCGAAGTCGTCGGTCGTCACCTCCCAGCTGGCCTTCTGGGAACACAACAACGCGATCGCGGGTTGGTCCGTCGACAGCTCGACGTACGGAATGGGGACGTCGCCGATCTCGCCCAGGTCACGGCCAGGTGTCGCCAGCCCCGCCGTCTGAATCTCCGTACACAGCAACCCGGCCTCGATCCCGCCATCGAACTCGAGGCCCATGTCGATGACCGTCGCCCCGTTCTCGAGTTCGTACGCGCCGACGTTGAGCTCCTCGTCGAACTCGAGGGCCTCGTCGACCAGTTCGATCGCCATCCGGTTGAGACTCTCCATAGGCTATGGCTACAGGCTCCCCGTTCAAACCGTTTGTCAGTCACGCCGCTCGAGCGTGAGTCCTCGAGAGTCGGTATCGATTACTGCCATACCAACAAATCGGCCTCCATTAGCGTCGGGCTGGCAGACGACCGGCGAGTCACCCGCTCAGTCCGCCCGGTGGACCGCTTCCGGCTCGTCGAGGCGAACCGCGCGACCGGTCTCCGTCGACTCGTAGATGGCGTCGATGACGCGCTGAACCGTGAGTGCCTCCTCGACCGTGTTCGTTGCCAGAGCCGCGCCCGTTTCGATGGTCTCGAGGAAGACCCGGTCCTGTTCGTAATATCCTGTTACCGTCTCGTCCCCAGAGAGGTGCGTATCGGCGTAGTGGTCACAGCCGGCGGTGTTGGCCTCGAGAATCTCGAGGTCGTTCCCGCCGATCTCGAAGGCTGCCCCGGCCCGGGTGCCGCGAACGATGAAGTCGCTACACGGGTCGCGGTTGGTCGCCCAGCCGGCCTCGAGCGTGATCGTGCGGCCACCAGCACAGCGGATCAGCGCGCTGACGGAGTCGTCGACCTCGTACGTTTCCGCACGGCCGTCCCAGTTGTCGCCGAACCCGTCGGGGTCGGCGTACTCCTGTTGGTCGCCGAACGTCGTTCGTGCGACGCCCGACACCTCGAGGACCTCGGGGAAGTCGAGCGTGCAGAGCGCCAGATCGATCGCGTGAACGCCGATGTCGAGCAACGCGCCGCCACCGGCGAGTTCGGGGTTGGTGAACCACGATCCCGGCCCCGGCACACCCCGGCGACGGAGGTAGTTCGCTTCCACGTGGGTCAACTCGCCGAAGCGACCCCGAGCGCGATAGGCGTCGAACATGGCCATGGAGGCGGCGTGTCGGTTGTGAAACCCTACCATGCAGATCCCCTCGGCGTCCTCGGCCGCGGCCGCGAGCCGCTCCGCGCTCTCGAGATCGTGAGCGAGTGGTTTCTCGACGAGGACGTGATGACCGGCCTCGAGGGCGGTGACGCTGATCGGCTCGTGGAACTTGTTCGGCGTGGTGACGATGACAGCGTCGACCGCGTCGTCGGCGATCAGACCCTCGTGGGATTCGTACGTCGTGGCATCGAACTCCTGGCCGAAGCGTTCGCGTTGGTCGGCCACGAGATCCGCCCCAGCGACGATTGTCGCCCCCTCTTCGCGCATGTTCGAGGCGTGTAGCTGCCCCATCCCCCCGAGGCCGACGATGCCGACGCCGATGCCATCGACGCTCATCGAGTAACCCCCGATTGCGGGCAAACGTCAGTACAGGAGTGGCCGTCAATGTACCATTTACCGGCAAGTCGGCGAGGACGTAATCCGATCATACTGGGAAGCGGGCGGGCTAGCGAAATAAGGGTTGTGTCCTGTTTGAGGCAACTTTTGTGACCTATTGCTGGCGATTAGTTTCGATCGCGAGCAGACCATCCGACAGCGAACCCCGCTCATCTTTGGTTCTCGAGCGCGGAGGACCGACATGACGAGCGTCACCGTCTGGAACGAGTATCGACACGAGCGCGAGGACGACGACGTCGCCGCCGTTTACCCCGACGGGATCCACGCGGCGATCGCGGACTGCCTCTCGAGTGATTTCGAGGTGCGAACGGCGACGCTCGAGGAACCCGAGCACGGACTCGCCGAGGAGGTCCTCGCGTCCACGGACGTCCTCACCTGGTGGGGCCACCTCGCTCACGACGCGGTCGCCGACGAGGTCGTCGACCGCGTTCAGGAACACGTCCTCGAGGGAATGGGACTCATCGTGCTCCACTCCGGGCACTTCTCGAAGATATTCAAGCGACTCATGGGGACGACCTGCAACCTCCAGTGGCGTGAAGACGATCGAACGGAGCGACTCTGGATCGTCGATCCAGGCCATCCGATCGTCGAGGGGCTCGACGAGTGTATCGAACTGCCCGAAACCGAAATGTACGGCGAACCATTCGACGTTCCCGAGCCGGATCGGCTCGTGTTCACCAGCTGGTTCGAGGGTGGTGAAGTGTTCAGGAGTGGCTGCTGTTACCGACGGGGTAACGGTCGGATCTTTTACTTCAGACCGGGCCACGAGACGATTCCCATTTACGAGAACGAGGACGTACAGCAGGTCCTCACGAACGCCGTTCGATGGGCGTCCCCGACGGATGGTTCCCCACGCACGTTTGGCAACCGACCCTGAGGTCCCTGCCGGACCCGTGATAGCGGTCCCCTCGCGTATCGACAGAGAGTCCTTGGACGCCGATCGGCCGCGTTCGTGTGAGCGCGCGAACGTCAAGAATCGGCCTCGAGCGTGCTCTGGTCCGGCCTCGAGCGTTCCGTGTATCGGTCTCGAGCAACCATCGCACAGACGTCACACCAGTCAGCGCCCGGTCATTCGGACGGTCGGTTCACCGACGTCACTCGAGCCCGTACCGACTCTCCCACAGCGATAGGTAGGCAAAGAGTGGAGCGAGCGCCGCGCCCGCCTCCGTCGACCCGTACTCCACGCGCGGGGGCACCTCGTCGTAGGTCGTTCGCTCGAGCAGGCCCACCTCGACCAGTGTCGACAGCCGCGCCGAGAGCGTACTCGGGGAGGCCGACAGCGCCCGCTCGAGTTCGGAAAACCGCACGCCACCGTCCGCAGTCACGACCGCCTCGAGCACGGCCAGCGCGTGACGCCGGCCGAGAACATCCAGCAGTTGCTCGTCTTCGAGCGTCGTCGCCTCGGGATCGGCGACCACTGCCAATGCGTCGTCAGCCGGCGTCTCGAGTAGCGATTCGATAGTCTCCGACACGGCCTCTGGATCGACCATACTGTGGCTTCAACATCCATAGCATTAAACTTCGGTGATCGAAGTTGCGGGAAGGGAGACAGATTCGTCTTCGCGGACGTTATCTGCGCCGGTGGTGATCCGCTCGTTCCGTTTGCCGATGCCCGTGCTGAGCCACGTCCACTCTGTACTGGAGGGGACCGAATGACGGGGCACACGAACATCTTTGACCGGGCACTCTGAGAAGCCATCATGAGCGAACATGACGCCGTCGAGGACGCTGCGCGCCCGGTCACTGTCGACTCCCTCGCAACCGACCTCCGCGAGTTGGGCGTCGACCGAGGCGATACCGTCCTCGTCCACACGTCCCTGAACGCCTTGGGTTGGGTGTGCGTCGACGCCCAGACCGTCGTCGACGCGCTGTTACGTGTCATCACGCCCGAAGGAACGGTGGTCATGCCCACCCACTCCGGCCAGTACGGCGATCCGGCTGCCTGGTCAAACCCACCAGTCCCCGACGAGTGGGTCGAGACCATCAGGACCGAACGACCACCGTACCGCCCCGAAACCACGCCCACTCGAGGGGTCGGCGTCGTCCCGGAGTGCTTTCGGTCCTACCCTGGGGTTCGACGCAGCCGCCACCCAGTGGTTTCGTTCGCCGCCTGGGGACACCACGCCGACACGGTCATCGAGGGTCACTCGTACGATGACGGCCTGGGCGATGGGTCACCGCTGGCTCGTGTCTACGACCTGAACGGGGACGTCCTGCTGCTCGGCGTCGGCCACGCTCCGAACACCTCCCTGCATCTCGCGGAGTACCGGGCAGACAGCAACCCACCACGGACCACGAACCTCGCCCCCGTGATCGAGGACGGCGAGCGGGCGCTCCTCGAGTACAGCGACATCGAAACCGACGACAGCGACTTTGTGACCCTGGGCGAGGCCTTCGAGGCCGAACAGCCGGACGCCCTCGAGACTGGACCAGTTGGGGGTGGGAGTGGGCGGCGGTGCTCACAGCGGGCACTCGTCGATTTCGCGACGGGGTGGCTCGAGGACCACCGGTAGAGCGGGTGAAACTGGTGCAGTTTGCTGTGACGGCTTACCGGTGATTGGCCCCAGTGAGTTGGCAATCACGGAAAGAGACGACAGTAAACCGCCTGGGAGGATTCAATCGGGTCGGATCTGCTCTCGCGACTGTGGGCCTCTTTACCGCGTTTCGAACGGGGCAATCACGTCGGTCACCGGATGCACGTCGACGAGCAACTCCGTGTCCTTCTCGAGCGCGCCGTAAACGAACTCGGGATCAGGAGGGATGACTCACGTGGGTTCCAATTCGCCGTTGAGAAAATGTGGCCAGGAGGTGTGCTCCAAACCTCACGGACTCTCCCGCTGTTCCACCTTGTTCAGGTAGCTGAGATCCATAATACACACCACAATCTCTGTCGGAAGATTGTGGGTAATAGTGGGCAATACATATTAGCGGTGGGTCCGTACCGGTATCTATGAAAGTCGAAGCAACGGACCTCAAAACGAACGAGACTGACGATCGAGGTCGCGTCTATCTTGGCACCGAGTACGCGAACAAGCGCGTAACCATCGCTGTCGTCGAGGTGGAGTCCGACCGTCCGGACGACGACGAACTGGCTACCGCCTACCGGGAAGCGTCCGAAAGCGCAGAGACGCTCGCCGAGGAGTGGGACGAAACGTCCGACGAAGCGTGGGAAACTCTCGATGGGTGACGATACGGACGTGCGACGGGGTGATGTCGTCATCGTTCGGCTCGACCCCGCCGAAGGACACGAAATAAAAAAGACGCGACCGGCCGTGGTCGTTCAAAACGACATCGGCAACCGAAACTCCAGCACGACCATCGTCGCGCCCGTCACGGGTACCTATCGCGAGTATCCGTTCGAGGTGTTCGTCGAGGCCGACGGGTCACCGCTCGAAAACGACTCCTCGGTCCGGTTAGACCAGATAAGAACCGTTTCGGTCCCGGAACGGATTCATTCGGTCGTCGGTTCACTCGACGGACCCATTATGGCTGAAGTCGACGAGGCGCTAAAACTGAGTCTCGGCCTCGACTGAGCTACCGACTCTCTCTTTGCTCCACCTTGTTCAGGTTTCGGACTGACGTTACAGATTTCGTCCCCTTTGCCGGTTTCTGGTACATCTACTCAGTCGTCGTCAGCGGTATACGCGCCTCCACGACGTTTGATTCGAGCAACGACCATTCGGTACTCGTCTCGATGGAAAGTGACCGCGAGACGGAACTCACC